>CAZMHG010000523.1:0-2642 GCA_964565975.1 uncultured Ilumatobacteraceae bacterium
ACATCGACGGGCTCAAGCTGCGCGGCGGCGACAGCGCCCTGCCGGCGCTGTTCCTGCTGTTCAGCTTCGTCGCCGGGCTGTACGCGATCGCATCGCTGGTGCGGCGCAAGTCGGTCAGCGCGGCCGGCGGCGCGGTCGCGGCGGCCCTCTTCGCGATCGTCTACTGGCGGGTCGACAAGGTCGCCGAGTCGCTCACCCAGATGGCGCCGTACCTGGTCACGCTGGTCGTCCTGGCCGTCGCCAGTCAGCGCCTGCGCCCGCCGGCGCACAGCGGCCTGCCGTACCGCCCCGGCGACTCGCACTGACGCGAGGCGCGGCACGGCCCGGCGGGCGCGCCGGTCAGCCCTGCAACTCGGCCACGGCGTGGACCTGGATCCCGCCACGCGGCCGTTGCGTCAACTCGACGCGCACGTACATCGGGTGCGCCGAATGCATCACTTCCTGGGCGATCTCGGCGGCCAGCGCCTCGGCGAACACGGCACGTTCGCGGAACCCCCACAGGTACAGCTTGAGGCTCTTGGACTCGATGCACAGCCCGTCGGGGACGTACTCGATGACGAGTTGGGCCAGGTCGGGCTGCTCGGTGACCGGGCAGATCGAGGCCAGCTCGTCGGTAGTGAAGCGCACGTTGGTGACGTGGGCCGGGGCGGGGAACACCTCGACGTGCTCCACCGGGTGGCGCACGGTGTTGCCGAGGATGGTCAGCGTCGGGTCGTTCATCCGCTCAGGCTACGCACGGGTTCTGCGGCGTACGCTTGACGGATGGCGAGCGTGCTGACGCAAGAACAGATCGACCGTTACGACCGCGACGGTTTCCTGGTCGTCCCCGATGCCGTCGACCCGGCAGCCTGCGCCGACCTACGCGACGCCGCGCTCGGCATCGTCGACGGCTTCGAGCCTCGCAAGCGCACGGTGTTCACCACCAACGAGCAGGAGCGGTCGAGCAACGACGAGTTCCTCGACTCCGCGGCGAACATCTGGTGCTTCTTCGAGGAGCAGGCGTTCGACGAGGCCGGCGAGCTGCGCCAGGACAAGCGGCTGAGCATCAACAAGATCGGTCACGCCCAACACGACCTGGACCCCGCCTTCGAGCGGTTCACGTACACGCCGCAGCTCGCCGGGATCGCCGACGACATCGGGCTGCACGACGCGCTGGCGCTGCAGAGCATGTACATCTTCAAGCAGCCGCACATCGGTGGCGAGGTCGGCTGCCATCAGGACTCCACGTTCCTGTTCACCGATCCGATGACCGTGACCGGGTTCTGGTTCGCCGTCGAGGACGCGACGCTCGAGAACGGCTGCCTGTGGGCCAAGCCGGGCGGGCATCGCACCACCCTGCGCAAGGAGTTCCGCCGCCGCAGCGCGTCGAACGACGACGGCACCGAGTTCGCCATCCTCGACACCTCGCCGCTGCCGGTGGCGCCCGACGAGCTGACGCCGCTGCCGGTCACCGCGGGCACGCTGGTGTTGCTGCACGGCCTGCTGCCCCACTGGAGCGACGTCAACCGCAGCCCGCACAGCCGCCACGCGTACACCGTCCACTGTGTGTCGGGGCGGGCGACGTACCCGGCGTGGAACTGGCTGCAGCGGCCGGCCGACCTGCCGTTCCGCCGACTCGACACGGCGGTGCCCGGATGACCGTGGCGATCACTCCGGAGCTGATCCTGTCGATGCCCAAGGCCCTGCTGCACGACCACCTTGACGGCGGTCTGCGCCCGGCGACCGTGGTCGAGCTGGCCGACGAGTACGGCTACAAGAACCTGCCGACGACCGACGTCGCCGAGCTCGGCGCGTGGTTCAACCGCGGCGCCAAGCGCAACGACCTCGTGCTCTACCTGGAGACGTTCGCCCACACCGTAGGCGTGATGCAGCACCGCGACGCGATCGAACGGGTCGCCTACGAATGCGCCCAGGACCTGGCCGCCGACGGCGTCGTGTATGCCGAGGTGCGCATGGCCCCCGAGCTGTGCTGCGAGCACGGGCTGACGATGGACGAGGCGACCGAGGCGATGCTCGACGGGTTCCGCCGCGGCTCGGCCGGCACCGGCCTGACGATCTACCTGATCTGCTCGGCGATGCGCACCGCGGCGCGCAGCATGGAGGTCGCCGAACTTGCCGTGCGCCACCGCGACGAAGGCGTGGTCGGGTTCGACATCGCCGGCGCAGAGGCCGGCTTCCCACCGACCAGGCACCTGGACGCGTTCGAGTTCGTCCGGCGCGAGAACTTCCATTCCACGATCCACGCCGGCGAGGCCTTCGGACTGCCGAGCATCTGGGAAGCGGTCCAGTTCTGCGGCGCCGAGCGCCTCGGCCACGGCGTGCGGATCGTCGACGACATCCACGGCGACGCCGGCCAGGACAAGCTCGGTCGCCTGGCCGAGTTCGTGCGCGACCGGCGGATCCCGCTGGAGATCTGCCCCACGTCGAACGTCGGCACGGGCATCTGCGCGAGCGTCGCCGAGCACCCCATCGGCCTGCTCCGCCGGCTCCGCTTCCGCGTCACGGTCAACACCGACAACCGGCTGATGAGCGCGTGCTCGATGTCCAGCGAGTTCGCCGCGCTGCACGACGCGTTCGGCTGGGGGCTGGACGACTTCGAGTGGTTGACGATCAACGCGATGAAGAGCGCCTTCGCCCCGTTC
>CAZMHG010000524.1:0-2640 GCA_964565975.1 uncultured Ilumatobacteraceae bacterium
GACGCCCACGGTGTCGGCCCTGCACAACATTGCGTACACCTCGTCCTCCTGCGGGATCGTCGCCAGGTCGACCTGATAGCCACGGTGATCGCGGATCAGGTCGACGGCGTAGTGCAGCGCGGACAGCATGCCCAGCCCGAGCAGGTCGAACTTGACCAGCCCGGCCGCGGCGCAGTCGTCCTTGTCCCACTGCAGGACGCTGCGCCGGTCCATCCGTCCCCACTCGACCGGGCAGACCTCGATCACCGGCCGGTCGCAGATCACCATCCCGCCGGAGTGGATGCCGAGATGGCGCGGCGCGTCCTCGATCTCGGCTGCAAGCTCGAGCACTGCGTCGGGGATCGCGTTCGGGTCGGGCGGCTGGCCGGCCAGCGCTGCGTCGTGGGCTGCGGCCGCCTTGTCCGCCGCTGCCGAGGCGACCGACCCCCAACCGTCCAGCTGCTTGCTCCACGCATCCTGCTGGCCGGGCGAGTAGCCGAGGGCCTTGGCCATGTCGCGCACGCCGGAACGTGATCGGTAGGTGATCACGTTGGCGACCTGGGCGGTGTGGTGGCGGCCGTGTCGTTCGTAGACGTATTGGATGACCTCCTCGCGGCGGTCGCTCTCGATGTCGATGTCGATGTCCGGCGGGCCGTCGCGTTCGGGTGACAGGAAGCGTTCGAACAGCAGGCCGAGCGACACGGCGTCGGCGTTGGTCACCCCGAGGGCGAAGCACACCGCGCTGTTCGCCGCACTTCCCCGCCCTTGGCAGAAGATGTCGGCCCGCTTGCAGAACTGGACCAGATCCCACACGACGAGGAAGTAGCCGGCGAACCCGAGGTGCTCGATGACGCCCAGCTCGTGGTCGATCGTCCGCCACGCCCGGGCGCGCAGCGACAGGTCCTCGTGCGCTGCCGGACGGTCGCCGTAGCGGCGGCGTCCACCGTCCTCGACGATCCCGCGCAGGTACTGCATCTCCGTGAGCGGGCGGCCGCCGGGGCCGTTCGGGCAGGGGAACGGCGGCAGGCTCGGGGCCACCAGGGACAGATCGAACGCCGCGGCCCGGCCGACCTGGGCGGCCAGCTCGACGACGCCGGGGTAGCGCAGGAATCGCCTGGCCTGCTCGGTGCCGCTGCGCAGGTGGGCACCGGCCGCGGCGGGCAACCACGGATCGATCTGGTCGAGGCTGCGCCGGGCGCGCACCGCGGCGACCGCGGTGGCCAGGCGCCGTTGGGCGGGGACGGCGTAGTGCACGTTGTTGGTGGCCACGCATCCCACGTCATGGCGAGCCGCCAGCTCGGCCAGGGCGTCGTTGCGCGCGCTGTCGAGCGGGTCGCCGTGGTCCCACAGCTCGACGAGCACTCGTTCCCTGCCGAAGGCGCCGATCAATCGGCGCAGCTCGCGCCCGGCCGCCGACGGCCCGTCGGCCAGCAATGCCGCCGGCACGTGGCCCTTGCGGCAGCCGGTGAGCACCCAGGCGTGACCGGCGAGCGACGCGGCGATGTCCTCGAAGGCGAACTGCGGTGCGCTCTTCTCCCCCGCCAGATGACCCAGGCTGAGCGCCCGGGACAGGCACGCATAGCCGTTCGGCCCGTCGGCCAGCACCAACAGGTGCCGGCCGTGCGGATCGGGGGCGTGGCTGTCGGGTACGGCGCCGGTGACGACCTGGCGCTGCGTCGCCGCCTCGTCGCGGGCGACGCGGCCGTGCTCGGTGGTGACCGAGATCTCGGCACCGAACACGGTCGCCAACCCCACCGCCCGCGCCGCCTCGGCGAAGCGGACCACGCCGTACAGTCCGTCGTGATCGGTGAGAGCCAGTGCCTCCAGACCCAGGCGGGCCGCTTCTTCGGCCAGCTGCTCGGGATGCGCGGCACCGTCGAGGAACGAGAAGTTGCTGTGGCAGTGCAGCTCGGCGTACGCCGCTGCAGGACTGTCGGGCCGCAGCAACGGGCGGGTCTGATCGGGCTCGAACGGCTGACGCTTGCGCGTCCATGCCGGCCCGTCACCCCCGGCGTTCCAGCTCGGCGACCCCGCTGCCCGCCCGTTCGGGGCGCGCCGCGACGGGTCTGACAGCATCCGTTCCAGTTCGGACCACGGCATCGCCGGGTTGTTGAAGCCCATACCGAGCGCACCAGCCTAACCGAACTGATGTTCGATATCAGCCGGCGACCTGTCGCGCCGTCGCCTCGCTCGGCCAGTACCCGTCGGCCTCCGCACCGGCGCCACGGCGTAGGTTGAGCGGCATGGAGGTGGTGATCTGCCGCACGGCCGACGACGTCGGCGAGTGTGCCGCGGCGAAGGTCGCCCGTGTCGTGCGCGACGCCGGGCCGAGAGCCACGATCGGGGTCGCCACCGGGTCCTCGCCGCTGGCGCTGTACGCCGCGCTGCGGCGGATGGTCGAGCGCGGCGCGCTGGACCTCGGCCATGTCAGCGCTTTCGCCCTCGACGAGTACGTCGGCTTGCCGCGTGACCATCCGCAGTCCTACGCCTCGGTGATCGATGCCACCGTGACCCGCCCGCTGCGGCTGGACCCGGCGCGGGTCCACGTGCCCGACGGGATGGCCGACGACATCGAACTGGCCGGCGAGCAGTACGAGCGGGCCATTGCCGACGTCGGCGGGATCGACGTGCAGATCCTCGGCGTCGGGGCGAACGGTCACA
>CAZMHG010000525.1:0-2638 GCA_964565975.1 uncultured Ilumatobacteraceae bacterium
CGGTGACGGCGTCCGGTGGCCCGGGTCCTCCACGGCCCGGGCCCCCGGCGCGCCTGGAGTTCGAGATGCTCGAAGGCATGGCCAACGCACAGGCCGAGGCGGTGCGCAAGCGGTTCGGAACGGTCCTGCTGTACACGCCGGTCGTGTCCGACGACGACTTCTCCGCGGCCATCGCCTACCTCGTTCGCCGCCTCGACGAGAACACCTCGCCGGAGAACTTCCTGTCCACCGTATTCGACCTGCAGGTCGGCTCAGCGCGGTGGAACCAGGAGCGGGCCAAGTTCGCCGACGCCGTGATCGGCCGCCACAGCGTGACCACCAGCCCGCGGCGAACCCAGTCACGCGACCGGGCGCCCGCGGCGGTGCCGCTGGCGGCGCCGTTCGACAACGAGCCGGACACCGACTTCACCAGCGCGGCCAACCGCCGTTGGGCCACCGATGCGCTGGCCGCGTGGCAGGCACCGAGTGCTGCGCCGGTCGTCACCGTGGCCGACGTCGACGCTGCGCTCGCCCGCAGCCTGGGCGCCACCGCCGGCTGGGCAGCGGCCGGTCCTGCAGGCCGGGCCGAGCTGGTCAACCGCGTCGCCGACGTCGTCGCCGCACGCCGCGGTGACGTCCTCGCGGCGATGGCCCACACCACGGGCAAGACCGTGGTCGAGGGCGATCCGGAGATCTCCGAGGCGATCGACTTCGCCCGCTACTACGCCCGGCGCGGTGCCGAACTGGCCGACGTGCCGGACGCGACGCCGGCCGCGCTCGGCGTGGTCGTCGTCGCCCCGCCGTGGAACTTCCCGTATGCGATCCCGCTGGGCGGCGTGCTCGCCGCGCTGGCCGCGGGCAACACCGTGATCCTCAAGCCGGCGCCGCAGGCCGAGGCCGTCGGCCGGCTCGTCGCCGAACACTGCTGGGCGGCGGGGATCCCGACCGACGTGCTGCAGTACCTGCCGTGCGCGGACGACCAGGCCGGGACGCGCCTGATCAGCCACCCCGACGTCGCCGCGGTGGTGCTGACCGGCGCCTACGAGACGGCCGAGATGTTCCTCGACTGGCGGCCAGAGCTGCGCGTCCACGCCGAGACCAGCGGCAAGAACGCCCTGCTGATCACCGCTGCGGCGGACGTCGACCTGGCGATCAAGGACCTGGTCAAGTCGGCGTTCGGCCATGCCGGGCAGAAGTGCTCCGCGGCCAGCCTGGCGATCGTCGAGGCCTCGCTGTACGACCAGCCGGCGTTTCGCCAGCGTCTCGCCGACGCCGTCGCCACGCTGGTCGCCGGGCCGGCAACCGACCCCGGCACCGACGTCGGCCCGCTGGTCGGGCCGCCGAGCGACCGCCTGTACCGCGCCCTGACGCGGCTCGAGCCGGGGGAGCGGTGGCTCGTCGAGCCGGCGCTGATCGACGCCGGCAGCAACCTGTGGTCGCCTGGCGTTCGCTGGGACGTGAAGCCCGGTTCGTGGTTCGCCACCACCGAGTGCTTCGGCCCGGTGCTGGGGGTGATCCGGGCGACCGACCTGGACGACGCGATCCAGATCCAGAACACACCCGACTACGGGCTGACCGCCGGGATCCACACGCTGGACGAGGACGAGATCGCCCGCTGGCTGGACCGCGTCGAGGCCGGAAACCTGTACGTCAACCGTGGCACCACGGGTGCGATCGTGCGCCGCCAGCCGTTCGGTGGATGGAAGCGTTCGGTCGTCGGGCCGACGGTCAAGGCCGGTGGCCCGCGCTACGTGGCGTCGTTGTGCCAGTGGGCCGACGACGCCACGGTGGGAACCGACGACGCGGCCAGCGGCTTTCGCACCTGGGCGGCGGCGCACCTCCATGCCGAGGACGATCCCAGCGGGCTGGTCTCGGAACGCAACGTGCTCCGCCTGCGGCCGCTGCCCCACGGGGTGCTCGTCCGCTTCGGTCCGTCGGCGACCGATCGCCAGCGCGCCCTGCTGCGCGCGGCTGCCGCGGCAACCGGTGCTCGGGTGCAGTGGTCCGAGCATGCCGAGCAGCCCGACGCCGACTGCGCAGCGCGGCTCGCGCTGGCGTCGGTCGACCGTCTGCGGCTGGTCGGGTACGGGCCGCACGACGATGCCACCGTCGTGCGCCGCGCCGCCCATCGGGCCGGCGTGGCCGTCGACGACGCCGCCCCGGTGACCGCCGCGGACATCGAGCTGCCACGCTGGCTGCGCGAGCAG
Source organism: uncultured Ilumatobacteraceae bacterium (assembly GCA_964565975.1). Classification (GTDB taxonomy): domain Bacteria; phylum Actinomycetota; class Acidimicrobiia; order Acidimicrobiales; family Ilumatobacteraceae; genus JAKOUY01. Next base: position 2,187 of record CAZMHG010000525.1, read on the forward strand.
GCGGTCGCCCTCACGATGCACCGCCACGGTCGCCTGACGGCGCGCTGACCGTTCGCCGTCACGGTGGCCCGTCCATTGGCCGTCGCCACGGCGGCTTCTGTCACGATGGCGTGATGCGGCACGTCCACCGAGGGGTGATCGGCGTCGGGCTGGTCACCGCGATCACCCTCGCCGCCGGCACGGCCAACGGATCTCCGGTCGCCGGCGCCGCACCGGCGGCGGCCGCCCCGATCGCCCCCGGATCGGCACCGGTGACGTCCGGCACCGTGGCGGGCATCGCCACCGCGCCGGCGCGGCCCAGTTCGGCGTGCGCTGCGCCGCAGGCACCGCAGGGGATGGTCGCCGTCACGGCAGGCACCGTTCGTGGCGGGTACCTGGTGTCGTTGCCGCAGGACCGCCCCGCCACCGACCCGGCCCCGGTGGTCGTCGATCTGCACGGGTACGGCGTGTCG
>CAZMHG010000526.1:0-2636 GCA_964565975.1 uncultured Ilumatobacteraceae bacterium
CGCGCGCACCGGCCGCGAGCTCCCGCACATGATCGACTTCGCCGGTGAGATCTACGCCCGCCAGGAAGGACAGAGCATCCTCCTCGGCACCTACGAGCAGGACAACCGGCCGTGGGCACCCCGCCAGACGCCGTGGGACTTCGTCTTCCAGCTGCTCCCCAACGACCTCGACCGGATCGCGGCCGAGCTGGCCCGCGGGTTCGAGCACTTCCCCGCCGTCGGCCATGCGGGCATCCAACGCATCGTCAACGGGCCGTTCACCTTCAGCCCTGACGGCAACCCGCTGGTCGGCCCGATCAAGGGGCTGCCCGGGATGTGGAGCGCATGCGCGGTGATGGCCGGACTGTCGCAGGGCGGCGGTGTCGGCCTGAGCCTGGCGACGTGGATGGTCGAGGGCGACCCGGGCGCCGACATCTGGGCGATGGACGTGGCCCGCTACGGCGACTACGCGACCTTGGGGTACACCAACGCCAAGGTGCGCGAGACCTACTCACGCCGGTTCCGCATCCAGTTCCCGAACGAGGAACTGCCGGCGGCACGGCCGCTGCACACCACGCCGATCTACGACCGGCTGACCGAGCACAACGCGGTGTGGGGCGCGGGGTTCGGGCTGGAGCACCCGCTGTGGTTCCAGAGCGCCGGCCTCGAACCGGTCGAGGAGATCACCTTCTACCGCTCGAACGCCTTCGCCAACGTCGGCGAGGAGTCGCGCGCGGTACGCGAGCGGGTCGGCTTCAGCGAGGCCTCGAACTTCGCCAAGTACCGCGTCCATGGCCCGGGCGCGGCTGGCTGGCTGCAGGGGCTGTTGACCAACGCGCTGCCCAGGATCGGGCGGACGAACTTGACCGCGATGCTCAACCCGCAGGGCCGGATCGTCGGCGAGTTCAGCGTGTCACGAGTCGGCGACGACGAGTTCTTCCTGTTCGGTTCGCAGGCCGCCGAGGTGCACCACCCGCGCTGGTTCCTCGCCCACCTGCCTGCCGGCTCGCCGATCCGCTTCGAGGTCCTCGGCCTGTCGATGGTCGGGCTCACCGTCGCCGGTCCGCGCAGCCGCGACGTGCTCGCCCCGCTGTGCAGCGAGTCGTTGGCCACCGAGGACTTCCCGTTCATGTCGTTCCGCCGGGTCGACCTGGGCATGGCGCCCGTGTGGCTGAGCCGGATGACCTACACGGGCGACTTGGGCTACGAGATCTGGTGCGCACCCGAGTACCAGCGATATCTGTTCGACCTGATCTGGGGCGTCGGCCAGCCGTACGACATGCGCCTGTTCGGCTTCCGCGCCCTGATCACGATGCGCCTGGAGAAGAACTTCGGTACCTGGTTCCGCGAGTACCGGCCGATCTACACGCCGCTTGAGGCCGGCATGGACCGGGTCGTGAAGTTCGACCACCCGTTCGTCGGCCGCGCCGCCGTCGAGGCCGAGCGTGCCGCCGGCGGCCCGTCGCGGCGGCTGGTGATGTTCCGCGTCGACCCCCACCCGGACGCACCCGCCGACTGCATCGGTGACGAACCGGTGTGGCTGAACGGCGAGGTGATCGGATGGATCACCTCCGGAGGCTACGCGCACTACAGCCAGGCATCGCTGGCATGGGGTGTCATCCCGTCCGAACAGGTGGACGAGGCCGCTGCGTACGAGATCGAGATCATCGGTCGGCGGCGCCCGGCGCGGTTGCAGCTGTCACCGATCCTCGACCCCGACGGCCTGCGCATGCGCAGCTGACACCATGCCAGGGGCCGGGCACCGCGCCCGGGTCGCTACGACGCGACCGGCGCGGCGGTGGCCGACGGTGCACCGGCGCGTTGCAGGCGGGCGAGCTCGTCGATCGGAATGTGGCAGCGCATCGCGTGGCCGGGCGAGACCTCGGCCAGCGGCGGCTCGGAGACCTCGCACACGCCGGGGATCACCCGCGGGCATCGCGGGTGGAACACGCAACCGGATGGCGGGTTCGCCGGTGAGGGAACCTCGCCGCTGAGCCGGATTCGTTCGCGTGGGGCACCGTCGACGCTCGGCACGGCGGACAGCAGCGCCTCGGTGTACGGGTGGTTCGGTCCGTCGAACACCTCGTCGGTCGGACCGAGCTCCTGGATCCGGCCGAGGTACATCACGGCGATGCGGTCGGCGAGATAGCGGACGACGCCCATGTCGTGCGTGATGAACACGTAGCTGGTGCGTTGCTCGGCCTGCAACTCGGCGAGCAGGTTGAGGATCGCCGCCTGCACGGAGACGTCGAGCGCGCTGGTCGGCTCGTCGCACACCACGATGCGAGGGTCGCCGGCGAACGCCCGGGCGATGGCGACCCGCTGCTTCAACCCGCCCGACAGCTGACGCGGCTTGAGGTCGAGGTGCCGCGGCGTGAGGCGCAGGTGCTCGGCTCGCGTGTTCGCCGCGTCACCCTTGACACCGGTCAGCTTGCGGACGCTGCGGGCCAGGATTCGGCGCACGGACCAGCTGCGGTTCAGCGCCGAGTCCGGGTTCTGGAAGACCATCTGCAGGCTGCGCTTCTCGTCGGCGGAGCGCTGGATCGTGGAACCGGCGACCCCCTTGCCGTCGATCGCCACGCGGCCACCGTCGTCGCGCACCTCGATGCCGAGGATCGTCTTGGCCAGCGTGCTCTTGCCCGAGCCGCTCTCGCCCA
>CAZMHG010000527.1:0-2634 GCA_964565975.1 uncultured Ilumatobacteraceae bacterium
GTCGTCGCCGTGGAACCGGATCGACGGGGAGAAGCCGCCGAGCGTGCGGAACAGGTCGGCACGGACCAGCAGGCAGGCCGACGACAGGGCGAACACGTCGCGTACGGCGTCGTGCTGTTCCTGGTCGGACTCGCCGGGTTCCAGGAACGTGTCCACCTCGCCGTACGGGTCGACCCCGTAGCCGACGGACTGCAGGATGCGCCGGTCGTCCCAGTCGACCAGCTTCGGGCCGACGATGCCGGCGTTCGAGCGATACAGCTCCTCGACGAGCCCGCGGATCGTCGAGCGCATCAGGACGACGTCGTCGTGCAGGAAGCAGAAGAACCCGCTGGTGCCCTCGACGATGTCGAGGACCTCGTTCGCCGTGGCGCCGAACCCCGGGTCGCCGCCGACCTCGCGGACGACCGCGTTGGGGAGCCGCTCGGCGATCTGGGTTGCGTACGGATCGCTGTCGCCACTGACCAGGAACAGGGTCCGCAGGTTGGCGTAGTCCTGGGTGGCGATGCTGTCCAGCGTCTCGGCGAACCACGAGCCGGGCTGGTGGACGATCACGACCGCGACGACGGGCGGGGCAATCGGGTCCGTCGAACTCATGGAGGACCCGAGGCTATCTGGGCACCCTTGGCCGATGCGGTCACCGCCGCGGCGAGCGCTGTTGGGACGATCTCCCAGCTAGATTGGCGCCCCGGTGGCGACGAGCGACGACGATTCCCCGGCAAGCCGCGCCCGAGCCTCGCTCCCGGACGGCACCGTCACCGTGGCGATCGGCCTGGTGATCGCCGGCATCGCCAGCCTGCTGTACCTCAAGATCGCCGGCCACGCGATCGGCAATGCCGACAAGCTGCAGCCGATCACCACACTGTGGTTCGCCACCTTCGCCCTCGCTCCCGGCTTCTTCCTGCCCGTCGAGCAAGAACTGGCCAGGGCCCTGTCCCATCGCCGCGCCCAGGGCGACGGCGGCCGGCCGGTGGTCGCCAAGGTCGTCCGACTGGCCGCGATGCTCGCCGTGATCGTGGTGATCGCCGTGCTCGCCGGCAGCTCCAAGCTGGTCCACCGCACGTTCCAGGGCAACTGGTGGATGATCGTCGCGCTCGTCCTGGCGTTCGCCTGCTACGCCCCGGCCCACATCGCACGTGGCATCGCCAGCGGGATGGGCCGCTTCCAGGCCTACTCGATGGTGATGGCCGGCGACGGCGTCGTGCGCATCGCCGGGTGCCTGGTGTTGTCGGCCGCCGGGGTCAGGTCGATCGCGCCGTACGGCATCGTCATCGGCCTGTCGCCGTTGCCCGCCGTGATGTGGGTGTGGAGCCGCGGCCAGACGCGCACCGACCCCGGCCCGGAAGCGTCGTGGGGCGAAGTCACCCCGAAGCTCGGCTGGTTGCTGATGGGGTCGGTGTTCGCCGCCGGGCTGATCAACGCCGGCCCGCTGGCTGCCGGGCTGCTGGCGACCAAGGTCGAAAAGGCCCGGGTCACCAACCTCGGGTTCGGCGTGCTGGTGGCCCGGGTGCCGCTGTTCTTGTTCCAGGCGGTGCAGGCCGCGCTGCTGCCCCGCCTGTCGCGCCTCGCGGCGCGCCGCCAACTCGTCGAGTTCCGCGGCGGGCTGTTCCGGCTGATGCGCGCCGTGGCCGTCGTCGGCCTGGTCGGCACCGCTGGGGCGTACGTCCTCGGGCCGTGGGTGGTCCGCAAGTTCATGAACGCCGACGCCCATCTGTCCAGCCGGACGATGGTGATGCTGGCGTTCGGCAGCGCGATGTACATGCTCGCGCTCGGGCTGGCCCAGGCGTTGATCGCCCTCCGTGGTCACGCGCTCGTCGCCGTCGGCTGGGGGGCCGGGATGATCGCCCTCGTCCTCGGGATCTGGCTGAGCAGCGACGACCTGTACCGCCGGATCGAGATCGGGTTGGTGCTCAGCTCGATCGCCGCGCTGGCCGTGTTCGCCGTGTCGCTGCGCTGGCTGCTCGGCACGGGCCGCGAGCCGACCAGCGACGAGTTGATGGAGGCCGCCGTGACCCTGCCGTTGGAGGGTTAGACGCGGATCTTGGCCGATTCGGTGCGCAGGTCGTGCTCGACCATCATCCGCACCAGGCTGGAGAAGTCCACCTTCGGCTGCCAGCCGAGCTTGGTCCGGGCCTTGGTCGCATCGCCGATCAGCAAGTCGACCTCGGCCGGCCGGAAGAACTTGGGGTCCTGGCGCACGTACGCACGCCAGTCCTCGATCCCGACCTCGGCGAACGCCAGGGTGACCAGCTCTTCGATCGAGTGGGTCTCCCCGGTGGCGACCACGTAGTCGTCGGGTGTGTCCTGCTGGAGCATCATCCACATCGCCTCGACGTAGTCGCCGGCGTAGCCCCAGTCCCGCTTGGAGTCGAGGTTGCCGAGCACCAGCTCTTGTTGCAGGCCGAGCTTGATGCGCGCCGCTGCGTTGGTGACCTTTCGTGTGACGAACTCCAGGCCGCGTCGCGGGCCCTCGTGGTTGAACAGGATCCCGCTGCAGGCGAACAGGTCGTAGCTCTCGCGGTAGTTGACGACGATGTCGTGGCCGAAGACCTTGGCACAGCCGTACGGCGACAGCGGGTGGAACGCGGTGCGTTCGGTCTGCGGGGTCTCGCGCACCTTGCCGAACATCTCGCTACT
>CAZMHG010000528.1:0-2632 GCA_964565975.1 uncultured Ilumatobacteraceae bacterium
CGCCGTCGCCGCCAGCGACGCGCGTTCGAACGTGCCGTTCTGGACACGGTCGTCGAGGGCGTACAGCAGATCCATCGCCCCGGGCGACCCGAGCGGCAGCAGGTCACGGGTGACCAGTGGCTTGGTAGTCAGCCCCGGCAGCGGCGGGTCGACGGTGTACCCCCACCGGAAGGCGCCGAACTCGGACCCGGGCAGCTGCAGCACGCGGTACTCGCTCGATCCGGCGGACAGTGCTGCGGCTGCTTGCTCCCACGCCGCAGGGGGGTACTGCTGGCGGGCAAGTGCGGGGTCGACCAGGCCGCCGTCGAACAGCGCGGGGAGGTTGGCGACCAGGAGCAACGACGCGACGACGGTCAACAGCAGATCCGCCCGGCGGCGCCCGGCGCCGAGCCGGCCCGCGCCGATCCGCCCCGCGCCGAACCGCCCCGCGCCGATCCGCCCGGCGCCGGAGTGCTCGGAACGACGGATCCGCTCGGCCACGGTGCCGACCAGCGCGCCGAACCCGAGTGCCAGACCGAGCGCCGACAACGGCACGGCGCGGGCACTGCTGCGCAGGGCCAACGCCAGCGCGCTGCGCGAGTTGCCGGCCAGGGCCGACATCACCGGCGACGGGTTGTCGATCGGGTGCACCCCGACGGCGAGGACGATGCCGGCGCCGACGAGCAGCACGGCGAAGCGCCGTTGGCTCCAACGCACGATCGCCAGACCGGCCATCCCGATCAGGGTGACGAGCACGCTGATCGCGATCCCGAGCCCCGAGGCGACGTAATGCTGCGACGCAGTGGTGGTGTAGGCGTACGGGTCGTGGACGTAGAACAGCCAGTACCCGAGGCTCCGCCAGGCCTCGAACGAGGTCGAGGTCGCCGACGTCGCCTGCAGGCTCTCGCTGTAGCCGAGCACGTCGGCGCCGTAGGTGCCCTGGACCCGCAGCATCCACACCGACGCCAGCGACACCAGCACGCCGAGCGCGGCGATCCGCGCTGCGCTCGACAGCGCCCGCCGCCAGGTGATGGTGCGCGACACCACGGCGTGGATCAGCCACAGCACCGGGCCGGGGGCGATCATCAGCACCGCGGTGGCGTTGACCGCGACGCAGCTGAACAGGATCAGGGCGAAGACACAGGCGTGGCGCCACGGCGTGCGTCCCGTGGCGATGCGGATCGTCAGGCCGATCATCCACGGCAGGGCGACCCAGGGGAGCAGCATCGCGCTGGTGCGCGAGACGTACGCCAGGATGTACGGCGACAGCTGGTACCCGAGCGCAGCGACCATCGCCCCGGCACCGAGCCCACGCAATCCACGGCCGCGCCGGTTCGCCGGGCGCGTGCAATCGTGGTCGGCGCGTAGCCCGAGGACCCCGGCGAGCCACAGCACGCCGAGCCCGCCGAGGAACAGCAACGTGCCGAGCCACAGCCGGTGGGCGACCCACACCGGCAGCCCGAGGTGGTCGCACAGCCAGTACCACGGCCCCTGCGGCCACAGGTAGGCGAACGTCTGGTGCGGGACCCAGCCGGCGAACTGCCGGGTGTCCCACGTGTACGGAGCGTCCCCGATCAGCCGGCCGGCGTCGAGGTACAAGAACAGCTTGGTGTCCGCCGGCATCTGCCCCGGCCGGGCCAGCAGCGCCGGCACGTAGGCCAGCAGTGCCGAAACCAGGACCCCGACGCGTGGGAGTCGGGTGCGGGTGGTGACGCTCATCGATTGCTCATGTACGTGCGCCACGGCCGTCAGCGGGCGGGGCCCGCCGAGGCTAACACCGGACCCCGTTCCTACACTGTGCGGCGATGTCGGCTGACCGGGGAGGCTCGCTCGGCTACCAGCCGGCGCTCGACGGCCTGCGTGCCGTCGCCGTGGTCATGGTCCTCTGCTTCCACCAGGGCTTTTCGTGGATGACCGGCGGGTACGTCGGGGTCTCGGTGTTCTTCACCTTGTCCGGGTTCCTGATCACCGCGCTGCTGCTTGCCGAGCATCAGGCACGCGGCCGGATCGACGTCGGCTCGTTCTACCTGCGCCGCGTCAAGCGGTTGCAGCCGGCCGGGCTGGCCGTCATCGCCGCCGTGGTGCTCGCTGCCCGCGCCGGCTGGTACCCGCACGCGACGGCCCTGCGTGGGCAGGCGGTCGCGGCGACGCTCCAGGTTGCCAACTGGCACGCCCTGTTCCGCCACCAGTCCTACGCCGACCTGGTGCAGGGTGGGGCCGGGCCGCTCGACCACTACTGGTCGTTGGCGGTGGAGGAGCAGTTCTACTGGGTGTGGCCGCTGGTCGTGATCGGGGTGCTGGCGGTGGCCCGTACCGCCCGGCGCCGCGTCGCCTGGTTCACCGGCATCGCCGTCGTCGGCATCGCCGCCGGTCCGCTGATCGCCGGCGTGTGGGGAGCCGACGCCGCCTACTGGTCGACGCCGGCCCGGCTTGGCGAGATCCTCACCGGCGCAGCGCTGGCGATGTGGTGCCGCGCACGCCGGGCCAGCGGGCGAACGCTCCCGGCGAGGTGGCGCTGGCTGGCGGTCGTCGGGCTGGGCGCGGTGGTCGCCGCGGCGATCTGGCTCCCCGCCCGCGGCGGCCCGGCGTTTGGCGGCTGGCTGCCGGCGTGTTCGCTGGCCGCGCTCTGCAGCACGGCCACGGCATGCGCGAC
>CAZMHG010000529.1:0-2617 GCA_964565975.1 uncultured Ilumatobacteraceae bacterium
ACCGTTGCTCGATGCGCTCGCCGACACTGGCGCCGTCTCACCCTTCTGCGTGACGGATCCGCTGTCGGTGTAGGACGACAGCGCGGGGTCGGTGATGCTCGTGAGGACGCTCAGCAGCAGGTAGTTGCCGACGTCTGCGGCGTCTGCCGTGGTCGAGACCGTCACGCTCTGCGCATCGCAGGACACCACCGTGAAGGAGTGGGACCCGGTCGTGTTCAGCACGCCCCATGCGTCGATCGCGGTGCGGTACAGGGCGACCTGGCCGCAGTCGATCGCCTGGCCGGGCCCGACTGCATCATGGATCTCGATGGTCTCGCCGTCGGTCGTGATCTGCGCGGTGTTGATTCCGCTGTTCACGTGCACGCCGTCACCCGCGATCGCCGCCCACTTGGCCGGGTTGGTCCGCGGATTGTTGCAGCCGGGGCACTCCGGTGTCTGGATGTGGACGATGTGGGCCGCTCCGTTGAAGGTGAACGTGAGGTCGTACGGCTGACCAGGCTGTGTCTGGCCCCAGAACATCGACCACAGGAAGCCGTTGTAGGTGTTGTTCTGGTGCGTCTCGACGTAGTCGTTGAAGGTCATCGTGACCTTGTGTGTCGCGGCGTCGACGTGCATCGTGCCCATCGAGACACCGGGGTCCGGGCTATCGATGGGGAACGAGCCGTTCGTCACGATCAGTTCGGGCGGAAGGGTGATCTCGACGTAGTCACCCGCGCACGACGGATCGGGCAGATGACCGGAGAACAGGACCTGGACCATCTCGTACGCCGACAGGGTGGTGTCGCTGAGCGTGACGCTGTCGAGATAGGCGCTGAGGTCGACCGGTGTGTGCCCAACGCAGTCGATCGGGTCCGCCAGCTCGTTCGCCGGCAGTGATCTGGTGGTCGTCGCCGTCGCCTTCTTCGTGGTGGTCGGCGCCGCAGGCTTCTTCGTGGTCGTCGGCGCGACCGTGGTGGGTGACGCCGTCGTCGGCACCGCGGTTGGCGCCGGGATCGTCGAGCCGCTGGTGCTCGGCACGCCGGGGGCAGTGGTCGCCGGGGCCGGGATGGTCGCCGGAGCCGCCGTCGTCGCCGGAGCCGTTGTGGGAGTCGTTCCGGACGTGTCCGGCGCGGCGGCGGCAAACGCGCCCGCCAGACCGCTCAGTGAGATGAATGTTGTCAGCGCGACGAGCCGTCGTGCCGATCTTCCGCCGTTCATGTAGGTGCCCTCCAAAGGTCCGCCGGGGGATAATCCGACAGAACAGCGTCAGATGGACGATGAAGCACGCCCCGCCAGGAGCACATCCGCCTACGAAGTTCCGCCAGGCCCAAACATACACCACACGGCGTATCCGTCAACAACGACGGGATCGGTGGTATCCGTCAACAACGACGAGACAGGCGCTCCCACAGCCGCTCCCCGGGATCGGGAGGCCTACTCGTCGGTGGGCGACACCTTGCGCATCGGCAGGGAACGCCTCCAGCGGCCGTCGACCTGCCGCAGCGCGGCAGCGACGGCACCCGCCGTGGGGACCAGGCCGATCTCGCCGACGCCCTTGACGCCGTAGGCCGACCGCGGCTGGGGCACCTCGACCAGCTCGACCTCGATCGGAGGTACGTCCTTGGGGCGGAGGATCCCGAGCGAACGAAGTGTCATGTTGGTCGGGTAGCCACGATCGTCACTTGGGAAGTCCTCGGTCAAGGCGTAGCCGAGGCCCATGTGCACGCTGCCCTCGATCTGCCCGGCGCACAGCTTGGGGTTCATCGCCCGACCGACGTCGTGGATTGCCACGACGCGCTCGATCGCCCCGGATTCCTTGTCGGCGACGACGATCTGCGCGGCATAGCCGAACGCCGCGTGAATCGTCGGGTTCGGGTAGGCCGGGTCGCCGAGTTTCTGGGTCCAGTCGACGACATGCTCCGCGTAGTGGTCGACGTCGGGCGCGCAGTCTCCGGCCACGGCCGCGGCGCACGCCTTCTGCACGCTGGCGGCGACCATCAACGTGCCACGGCTGCCGGTGGTCTGCCCGAAGCCAAGCTCGCGGCTGGTGTCGACCCGTACCTCGATGCGCTCCGGCTCGATGCCCAGTTCCTCGACGGCGACCTGCAGGGCAACGGTGTGGACGCCCTGGCCCATCTCGGTGAAGCCGTGTCGCACCTCGACCTTGCCATCGGCGCTGCGGAACCGGACCACGGCACCGCACACCTCGCGCAGACCGTTGCCCAGGCCGGAGTTCTTCAGCCCAAGACCCAGGCCGACAGCCTTCCCGGCGGCGAGGGCTGCGTCGACGTGCGGCTTGGCCCGGTCGAGACAGGCCTCGGCGCCTGCACAGCCGTCGTCCATGATCTGGCCGGGCCCCCAGACCTCGCCCGGGTGGATCACGTTGCGCTTGCGCATCTCCCAGCCGCTGATCCCCACCTCGGCGGCGAGCCGGTCCATCACGCCCTCCATGGCGAACTGCGCCTGGTTGGCGCCGAAACCACGGAACGCGCCGCACACCGGGTTGTTGGTGCGCACAGCGACGCACTCGACGTCGATCGAGGGCACGCGGTAGGGGCCGCTGGCATGACCGGCGGCACGCTCGAGCACCTTCATGCCGACGCTGGCGTAGGCCCCGGAGTCGCCGATCCCGCGCACC
>CAZMHG010000530.1:0-999 GCA_964565975.1 uncultured Ilumatobacteraceae bacterium
CTTGCCGTGTCCACCGACATCATCGTCGGCTTCCCTGGCGAGTCCGACGACGACTTCGCCGCCACGCTGGACGTCGCTGCAGCGGCCGAGTACGACTACGCGTACACGTTCCTGTTCTCGCCTCGACCGGGCACCGAGGCCGCGGCGATGACCGATCGGTTCGTCGATCCGGCAGTCGCCAGCGAACGGTTCGCCCGGCTGCGAGTGGTCGTCGAACGTTCGGCGTTGGCCAAGCACCGGGCGCGCATCGGCCGGACGGAGGAGGTGCTCGTCGAGGGACCGAGCAAGAAGCACCGCGAGGTGTTCGCCGGCCGCACGCGGCAGAGCAAGCTGGTGCACTTCACGATCGACGCGCCGCTGCGTGCCGGTACGTACGTCACCACCAGGATCACCGGCGCTGCACCGCACCACCTGGTCGGCGAATTGCTATCCGTCGACCACCAGCCGACGCACAAGCGGCGGATCGCGGTCGCCGCCGGGTGACCAGCACCACCGTCGGCACGCCAGCCGGGATCGTGCTGCTCGGTCCGACCGCGTCGGGCAAGAGCGACGCGGCGATGGCGTGGGCGGCCGCCCATCCAGCCACCGAGATCGTCGCCGTCGACTCGATGCAGGTCTACCGGCGGATGGACATCGGGACGGCCAAGCCGACCGCGGCCGATCGTGCTGCCATCCGGCATCACGGGATCGACTTGGTCGAGCCGGGTGACGAGTTCACCGTTGCCCAGTTCCAGCGAGTTGCCGCTGACGCGCTGGCGAGTATCGCCGAGCGACGTGGTGCGGCGCTGGTCGTCGCCGGCACGGGGCTGTACCTGCGGGCGATCACCGATCCGATGTCCATCCCCGGGCAATGGCCACAGCTGCGCGGCGAGTTGGAGGCCGAGGTCCGAACGTGTGGTGCGTCGGCGATGCACGCCCGCCTCGCCGCCCTCGACGCTGCTGCTGCGGCCCGGATCGAACCGGACAACGCGCGCCGCGTCGTGCGCGCGCTCGAGGTGA
>CAZMHG010000530.1:1009-1434 GCA_964565975.1 uncultured Ilumatobacteraceae bacterium
GGGCCGGCCGTTCAGCTCGTACGGACCCGGCCTCGGCCACTATCCGCCGACCGGGTGGCTCCAGGTCGGTCTGCGCTGGGAGCGCGACACCCTCCGCCGCCGCATCGACGCCCGAGTCCAGGCGATGATGGCCGCCGGCCTGCTGGACGAAGTCGCTGCGCTGCGCAGCGGCGAGCTGAGCCGCACCGCACGTCAGGCACTCGGGTACAAGGAACTGTCGCATGGCATTCCTCATGTCAGTGGCGATTTCGGTGACCTTTTGAGACACTCTCATGCGGAGTTGATCGGACTTTGTGCTTTCATTTTCAAAAAAAATACGGCGTTGACCTCTGAATGGCTCGCCCAAACCGAGCGACTGCTGGATGCCAAGCTTCCTCTGTTGCGGCAGTACCCCGCGATTCACCCGCTGGATCAGACTGGTGTGG
>CAZMHG010000530.1:1444-2615 GCA_964565975.1 uncultured Ilumatobacteraceae bacterium
GACGGACACGCCACCCTCGACGATGCGGTCGCGCGCATCGTGCTGCGCACCCAGCAGTTCGCGGTGCGGCAGGAGCGGTGGTTCCGCCGTGATCCCCGGGTGCACTGGATCGTGGTGGCCGCCGACCCGGTCGCCGAAGTAGCCTGCGCGCTGGAACGGTTGACGAACGCCCGATGACTGCACTCGAACTGACCAAGCACCAGGCGCTGGGCAACGACTTCCTCGTCACCTTCGAGCCCGGCCTGCCCCCTGAGCAACTGCCCGGGTTGGCCCGCCGGCTGTGCCACCGCACGCGGGGGATCGGCGCCGACGGGCTCCTCGTCGGCACGGACGAGCCCGGGTTCGCGGCGCGGATGGTGCTGTTCAACGCCGACGGCTCGCGGGCGGAGATGAGTGGGAACGGGATTCGCTGCTTCGCCCAAGCCCTGGCCGACCGCCGCGGTGATCACTCCACGCTGCACCTGCTCACCGATGCCGGCCAGCGCGACGTCGAGTTCGTCGCCGTGCAGGGCCGGGTGGTCCACGCCGCAGTGTCGATGGGCTGCGTCACCGCGATCGCCGCGCCGGCGCGTTGGGGCGAGATCGCGGCCGATCCGCTGCGGCCGGTGGCGCATCTGAGCTTGGGCAACCCGCACAGCGTGGTCGCAGTCGATGACGTGACAGTCGTCGACCTGGCATCGCTCGGGGGCATCGTGCCCCAGGTCAACCTGGAGATCGTCGAGCACGGACCCGAGGACATGGCGATCACGATGCGCGTCCACGAGCGTGGCGCCGGGATCACCGAGGCGTGCGGGACCGGAGCGTGCGCGTCGGCGTTCGCCGCCCGGTCGTGGGGGATGGTCGACCCAGCCGCACCGGAAATCCTGGTGCACATGGACGGCGGAGATGCAAGGGTGAGGTTCGACGCCGATGGCGAGCTGGTCCTCATCGGGCCCGCCGAGTGGATCGCCGCGATCACCGTCGACGTCTGATGCACGCCCACCGCTCGTCCCACGCCCACCAAGGTCCGCAATGAACACGCCCTACCAGGAAGCACTTGGCGCGACGCTGATTGAGCGCACCAAGCGTGAACAGATCGTGCTCGTCGGTGTCACGCTGCACGGCCATACGGACGAAGAGACCGACGCCAGCCTCGACGAGCTGGCGCACCTGGTCGACACAGCCGGCGCCG
>CAZMHG010000531.1:0-2606 GCA_964565975.1 uncultured Ilumatobacteraceae bacterium
TCAGCGTGCAGAGCGTCGGGATGGGCTGCCCCAGCGCGGCGATCTACTACAGCGAGCTGGCCCAGCTCGGCGCCAAGCGCTTGATCCGGGTCGGCACCGCAGGTGGGTTGCAGCCCACCCTGCGGATGGGCGACACGGTGGTGGCGATGAGCGCATGCCCCGACGACGCGATGGTGCTCGACCTCACCCGCGGTCTGCGCTACGCCCCGACGGCCAGCTGGAACCTGGTCGAACGCAGCGTGCAGGCCAGCCGAGCGAACGGCTCCACCGTGCACGTCGGCACGATCGTGTCCAGTGCGCTGTTCTACGACACGCCCGACGGCAAGAACCGCGCCTGGCGCGACCTCGGCGCGCTGGCCGTGGAGATGGAGGCCGCGGTGCTGTACACGCTCGCGGCCATGCACGGGATGGAGGCGCTGGCGATCGTCACCGTCAGCGACGTGATCGACGTCGACGGCACCGAGCACGAACGGATCAGCGACGCCGAACTGCGCCGCGGTGTCGACAAGATGACCGAGGTCGCCTGCGCCGTCGCTGTGAGCTGACCCCCGGCTCGCGGCCGAACCGCTGCGGGCCGAACCGCTGCGAGCCGGCCGGCCGGCGGGCTTAGATCAGGCCGAGCTCCCTGACCGCATCGCGCTCGTCGGCCAGCTCGGCGGTCGAGGCGTCGATCTTGCCGCGGCTGTAGTCGTCGATGCGCTCGCGGGAGAAGTCGTTGAGCTCCAGGCCCTGGACGATCGACCATTGGCCGTCTGCACAGGTGCACGGGAAGCTGGAGATCAGCCCGGCCGGCACCCCGTAGCTGCCGTCGGACACGACGCCCATCGACACCCAGTCACCGTCGGCCGTGCCGAGCGACCACGAGCGGATGTGGTCGACCGCGGCGTTGGCCGCCGACGCAGCAGACGACGCGCCACGAGCTTCGATGATCGCCGCGCCACGCTTGGCGACGGTCGGGATGTAGGTGCCGTCGACCCACGCCGGATCGTTGACCAGCTCGTAGGCGTTCTTGCCGTTGACCTTGGCGTGGAACAGGTCCGGGTACTGGGTGACGGAGTGGTTGCCCCAGATCGTCATGTTGGTCACGTCGTTGACCGTGGTGCCCGTCTTGGCGGCGAGCTGGCTGATCGCCCGGTTGTGGTCGAGCCGGGTCATCGCGGTGAACCGCTTCGGGTCGAGATCGGCGGCGTTCTGCTGGGCGATCAGCGCGTTGGTGTTCGCCGGGTTGCCGACGACGAGGATCTTGACGTCCTTCCTGGCGCTGGCCGACAGCGCCTGGCCCTGCGGCTTGAAGATGCCACCGTTGGCGCTGAGCAGGTCGCTGCGCTCCATGCCGGCCTTGCGCGGCATCGCCCCGACCAGCAGCGCGACGTCGGCGTCGCCGAAGGCCACGTTGGCGTCGTCGGTGCACACGACCTCGGCCAGCAGCGGGAACGCGCAGTCGTCCAGCTCCATCCGCACACCCTCGAGCGCCTTGAGGGCCGGGGTGATCTCGAGCAACTGCAGGGCGACCGGGGTATCGGGGCCGAGCATCGACCCGGAGGCGATGCGGAACAGCAGGCTGTAGCCGATCTGGCCGGCAGCGCCGGTGACGGCGACACGAACTGGTGAAGTCATAGGCCCAGGCTACGGCCGAGGCAGCGCGCCGCGAAAACCTGCTACGTGACCAGCTTGGGCAGGCCCAGGCTGCGGAACACCAGGTTGGCGTAGGTCTTCATCGCGTCGGAGTTGCACGAGATGTGGATGCCGTCCTTGCACAACTTGACGCTCGGGGCGAGCTTGTCCCAGTCGGCGATGGTGACGTGCTTGTACCGCGCCGGCAGGGCCCGGATCCGCTCGTTGTTCCGGGTGATCCATGGCACCCCCGGGGCGTGCACGGTGAGGAACACCACCGGCTGCGTCGGGAGCATCCCCATGATGTCGTCCAATTCGCCGTCCGTGAGCGTCCCGTTCGTGCCGATCTGGAAGGCGAATCGCGTCTTCGGGCCGATCCGATGGCCACCGACGAGCTTTCGCAGCTTGCGAACCACCGTGCCTGCCTGCACGCCCTCGGTCGTTTCGACCAGGCCACCGCCCGACTGCAACCGGACCACGGCGCCGGCCATCACGGACTCGCCCATCGCGACGTACGGGTACGGGGGCAGCGGTCGCACCGTGGTGGTCGTGCGCCCCAGCCGGGTGGTGCTCGCCGCGACGTTGCCCTGCTTGGGCGGCGCGGTGGTCGACGCAGGGATCGGGTTGCTGGTGATCGGCGGGTCGGTCGACTGCGGCGCGCTCTCGAGGGTGCGCGCCCGTTCGAGGCTGCACTCCACCGAGCCGACGCAGCGGTTCGTCGCCGTGGCCAGGCTGGCGACGGCGAGCACCGCGGCGACGCCGACCGCGCCGAGGGCGATCTTGGCCGTGTCGTTGGAGCGCACGCTGCGCCACCACTCGGCGGCCTTGCCCTTGCGGATCGGCGTCTCGATGTACCGATAGCTCGCCTCGGTGATCGGGACGGTGATCGCCATGGCCGCCAGGAACTGCCACGGGCGCAGCGTCACACCGGCTTCGCGGCGGATGATCTGGTAGATCGGCCAGTGGTACAGGTACAGGCCGTAGCTGCGCGT
>CAZMHG010000532.1:0-2605 GCA_964565975.1 uncultured Ilumatobacteraceae bacterium
GAGGCCCTGCCACATCGAGTCGCGCCGGGCGATCACCCGGAGCACGACGATCGACACGACGATCGATACGAGCCCGATCAGCACGCCCATGCACGTGCCCGTGGAGAACGCCATGCCGTGGTTGAACGACAGGTTCCACTGCAGCGTCCACACCACGTGCTGCGGCACACCGGGCTGCAGGTTGCTGACAGCGGCGTGCTTGGTGATCTGGTCGGCGAGGATGACCGCCGCTGCGACGGGCACCGCCAGCCGCAGAGACCGACTCACCGGCGGCCGATCCCGCCGGCCTTCTCTTCCACCAGCACCGTGGCCCACGGGATGGCAGCAAGCCGTTCGCGCGGGATCGGGCGGCCGGACTCGACCGAGTAGCCGTAGGTGCCGACGGCCAGCCGGGCCAGCGCGGCATCGATGTCGTCGATCTCCTGGCGAGCCTGGGCCGACAGCGCCAGATCGCGCGAGCGCTCGATGACCATCGCGTCGCCTTCGCCGCCTTCGTCGTCGAACTGCACGTCGCCCATCTCCTGCTCTTCGATCAGCTGGTGGGCCTCGGCCTCGAGCCAGTCCGCCTGGCCGAGCAACATCTTCTTCTGCTCCAGCAGGGCGTCACGCTGGGCGGTGAGGAACTTGGCGTCGAAGTCCTTGGTGTAGGCGATCCCGTCCTTGGTCAGGCCCTTGACGGCAGGTTTCTCGGGCGTTGTCGCGGCCGCCCTCTTGGCGGCGCGCTTGGCGGGCGTCGGCGCAGCGGGCTGGGTGCTCGCGGCGGCTGGCGCCGACACGGCTGGTTTGGCGGTCACCTGTGCGGTCTCCTTGGATGGCTTCTTCGCCGCGGCAGCCGATGCCGGCGCCGGTGCGGACGTGGACGGTGCGGACGTGGCGCGCGCCGACGGCCGCGCGGATGGTGCCGGCGCAGCCCGGCGCGGCGCGGCCGGTGCGGCCGGTGTAGCTGCAGCCCTGGTGGCCGGCACCTTGGCGGCGGCAGGCTTGGCCGCTGGGGCCTTGGCCCGCGCCGGCGCGTGCTGGGTGGCGACCGGTGTGGCGGCCGCCTTCTTCGCCGCCCTGGGGGCCGCGGGTGCCGGCGTCGCCGACGTCTTGGCTGGCGCCGAGGATGCGGAGGCGGACCTGGCCGACGCCGGCTTGGCGGACGTCTTGACGCTCGCCGCCTTGGCAGCGGCGGTGTCGGATGCTGGGGTCGCCGACCTGGCCGGAGCCTTGGACGCCGCGGCAGGCTGTGCCGGGCGCGCCGACCGGGTCGCCGTGGTGGCGGCCTGCGCGGCTCGGCCGGACGCGGCGGGTGTGGACCTGGGCGCCGCCTTGGCCGGTGACACCGCAGCCGAGGATGCCGAGGCCGACCTGGTCACCGCCGCCTGCTTCGCCACCGGCGCTGCCGAAGCCTTCTTCGCCGGAGCCTTCTTCGCCGTCGCCATCGACACGACCTCCTTGAGGGTGCGGGCGATGCTACCGGCAACCCGTCGTCGATCCCCGAACGACAGGCTCAGCCGGCGGCGGCGACCCCAAGCGTGACGGGCGTGCCGTTCACCTCGGCGGCCACCGGGCCGTCCGCCCAGCGCACGTCGACCGCCAGGGTCGCGTCGGTGAGCAGCACGAGGTTGGCCTCGATCTGCCGGCGCAGATGGTCGTCGACGCCGAGGGTCAGCACGATCCGGTCGGAGATGTGCAGCCCGGCGTCGCGCCGCGCCTGCTGGACGAGGCGGATCACGTCGCGCGTCGCACCCTCGGCCTCCAGTTCGGGGCTGACGGCGGTGTCCAGCAGTACCAGGCCGTCGGCACCCCCAAGCGCCCCGCTCGCCGCGTCGCCGTCGGTGATCAGCCGCAGCTGATACTCGCCGTCGCGCAGCTGGATGCCGCCGGCGGTCACCGTGTCGCCGTCGCGCTGCCAGTCGCCGGTCTTGATCGCCTTGATCACCTGCTGGGTCTGGCCACCCAGGCGCGGCCCGAGCGCGGCGGGTACCGGCTGCAGCTCGAACCGGGCGACCGCGCCCACGTCGTCGGTCAGGTTGACGCCCTTGACGTTGACCTCGTCGGCGACCAGCGCGGCGAACGGGGCGAGACGCTCGCTGTGACCGACGGCGATGGTGATCTCCGGCAGCGGCTGGCGGACGCGCAGCTGGTGGGCCTTGCGGACGCGCAGCGTCGTGGAGCACACGTCGCGGGCCAGATCCATCGCCTCCACCAGATCCGGGTCACGCGGGAAGCGCTCCGGGTCCGGCCAGTCGGCGAGGTGCACGCTCCGTGCACCTGTCAGACCGCGGTAGATCGCCTCGGTGGTCAGCGGCAGCAACGGCGCGGCGACCTCGCACAACCCGGTGAGCACCGAGTGCAGCGTGTTGATCGCCTGCTGATCCCCCGCCCAGAAGCGGTCGCGGCTGCGACGCACGTACCAGTTGGTCAGCGCGTCGATGAACTGGCGGATCGCCGCGCACGCGGCGAACAGGTCGTAGACGTCCATCGCCGCGGTGACCGCGTCGACCAGGTCTGCGGTCTTGGCCAGGATGTAGCGGTCGAGGACGTCGGTCGAGGAGGTGTCGAACTGCCCCGAGCGCCCCTCGGCGTTGGCGTACAGCGCGAGGAAGTACCACGTGTTCCA
>CAZMHG010000533.1:0-2593 GCA_964565975.1 uncultured Ilumatobacteraceae bacterium
TGGCCGAGGCCGAACCGCTCATTCAGAAAGAAGACTTCACCGCCGCGGCCAACGAGATCAGCCCGAACACCTGGACGGACGCACCCGCCAGCGCCCTGGGCACCCGCGGTCAGCTCGACCGGCTGGGCAACCAGATCCACTGGAACACCGGCGACCAGCCGATCCCGGCGAGCTACGCCCCTGCCGCCGATGGGACCGCGCCCGCGCCGATCAGCCTGGCGTCGATCGTCGCGATCGCCGGCCAGGAAGGGATGAAGCCCGGTTACACCGTGTACTTCCCGGCGAACTCGCGCGACGACGCGGGGAACGCCGTGTACGGATCGTTCACGGTGTCGAACTCGTGGCCCCGCACGACCGGCGAAGCCAGGGACCTGTACCTCGACCAGTTCACCGGCAACACCCTCGCCAGCCAGACCGCGTACGGGTACGGCAGCGTGTCGTACGCGATGGACACCCTCGTCAGCACGCACATGGGCACGCAGCTCGGTTGGGTGTCGCGGGTCCTGATGACGGTGGTGTGCGTGCTGGCGATCGTGTCGGTGATCGGCGCGGCGATGATGTTCGTCAGGCGGCGACGGCCGAAGACCAGCGGGCTGCCGCGCCGCCCGGCCGACGTCAAGCTCGGCCGACGCCTGGGAATCTTGCTCTGTGCCTTCGCGATCGCGTTCCCGGTGTGGGGAGTCAGCGCACTGGCGGTGCTGGCCGTCGACCGCTTCGTGATCCGCCGATGCCGGCCGTTGCGCGTCGCGTTCGGTCAGCGCTAGGCCGATGACCGCGACGCCCGGCTGCCGACGGTTGCGTCTCGCGCTTGGCGTGCTGGTCGCCGCCTCCGTGGGCTGCTCGTCCACCTCGCCCGCACCGGCGGCTTCGCCCCGTGGATGGACGCGCCCGACGCCTGCGGGCAGCGGCAGCACGGTGGTCTACGTCCTGCGCAGCGATCGCCGGGATCCGATCGTGGCGGCGACGGTGCCTGCATCGATCGCCGGGTCGGCTTCGATCGGCGCGGTAGTGGGAACACTGAAGCCGAACGACGGCCACCTTGGTCATCTCGACGGGCCAGCCGCCAAACCCACCGCGCCAACCGGCACGGGTGAGCAGATCATCCTCCACGACCTCGCCGGACCGCTTCTCGACGGCGCCAGCTTCGACCTCGACATCAGCCTGGCCAGCGGCCGCACCGAACACATCGACGTGAAGGTCGCCAGGAACCAACCTGGCTGACGCACACGCCGGCGCGCCCGACCGGTCGGAGGCAGTCAGCTGGTGCGACCGTGTGCGCTCAGGAACGTCCAGATCGTGAGTGACGAGTCGAGGCGCGGGTACGGAGTGGCGTTGGGCCCGCCGCCGAGGGTGCTACCCATCCAGGCGTGTGCGGCACCGGCGACCTTGACGAACTGGACCGTGGTGCCTGCCGAGCATGGCTGCCAGGTCTGCACCGTGAGATCGGTGTTGGACGGGTCGACGAGCCCGGCTGGTCCGTCGACGGGTTGGGCTGGGCAACCGTCGGCCGCGGCGAGCGTGCGGATGCCGTCGAGGGGCGGGTTGAAGTCGACCATCGACGGTCCCGTGCCGCGTCCGCCGTCGATCGGGACGTTGTCGTCGCCGGTTCCGTGGATGTGCAGCAGCGAGACAGCCCGGCTCGGTCGGCACGCCGAGAGCTCCAGCGTGGTCGACTGCACGCCGATCGCGGCGACCACGTCGGCGGCGTCGCAGGCCAGCCGGTAGGCCATCATCCCGCCGTTGGAGTGTCCGGCGGCGAACACTCGTGTCGGGTCGACGGCGTGTACCGCTTCGACGGCGCCGATCACCTGGCGGATGAAGGCGACGTCGTCGACGCCGACGCGCGCCGCAGGGCCACAACAGCCACCGCCGTTCCACGTACCGCCGGACAAGCCGTCGGTCGCGGTCCCGATGCCGTCGGGGTAGACGACGATGAACCCGTCGGCTTGGGCGAGCGCGTCGAAGCCACTGTTGATCTCGAACTGGCGACCGCCCCCGAGACCACCGTGGATCGCGACGAGCAGCGCCGCCGCCGGGGCGCCCGGGGAAGCAAGCGCCGGGGGGACGTACAGCCAGTAGCTACGCGTCCGGCCGTCGGCGGTGGTCAACGTGGCGCGCGTCGACGAGCCCAGCTGGCCGGCTGGTGACCGCGCGGCCACACTGCCCGAAGTGGCCGTCGTGGTGGTCGTGGCCGTCGTGGTAGTCGCGGCGGTCGGCGCGGTCGTGGCCGTCGTGGCTGCCGGTGCTGCGGCGACCACGGAGGAGCCACCCGTGGCGCCAACCAGCTGACCGCCGGCTGCGCACGCGACGGCCGCAGCGGCGACCGCGCCGGCGACGAGGAAGGTCACGGCGCGGCGGTGAGAAGCGAACATCGCTGCATTCTCGCGACCAGACGTGACGCAGGTGCGACGCGCGTTCAGCTGCCGCCTCGGGTTGGAGGCGGACTCGGTATCTCGCCGGCGGCGGCGCGTCCCGAGGGTCATGTGATCAACGTGACCAGCGGGCCGCTCGGGGCCTGACCGACGGGCCGCTCCGAGCGCGAGACCCCTGGTCAGGGTGGAGCCCAGAGTGGGAATCGAACCCACGACCTTTT
>CAZMHG010000534.1:0-2587 GCA_964565975.1 uncultured Ilumatobacteraceae bacterium
CGAAGCGCTCGTCGTTGGTCACATGCGCCAAGCCCTTGACGCTGTCGCTGTTCAGCCCGAGGTTGAGGACCGTGTCCATCATCCCGGGCATCGAGAACTTGGCACCCGAGCGCACGCTGACCAGCAGCGGGTCGAACGGGTCGCCGAGCTTGCGGCCCATCGCCTTTTCCAGCTTGAACACCTGCTTGGCGATCTCTTCGTCGAGCTCGGCCGGCCAGCCGCCACGCATGTACGCCCGGCATGCGTCGGTGGAGATCGTGAAGCCGGGGGGTACCGGCAGCTTCAGCACGCTGGTCATCTCGGCCAGGTTGGCCCCCTTGCCACCGAGCAGATCCTTGTACTCCATGGGCGGGCGGCGATGCTTGTGATCGAAGGCGTAGACGTAAGGCACGGGGCGAAGTCTACGAGTCGAGACCGTTGTCTCATGCTGGGCGAATAGCGTGCACGGCGATGTCGACCCCGTCGCGCGCCCAGTTCCACCTGTTCGGATTCCCCGTCCAGATCCGCGCCGGCTTCGTCTTCTTCGCGATCCTGGTGATCTTCATCAACGGGTACGAGGTCGGCGTCTGGCTGGCGTTGTTCCTGGCGATCCTGACGCTGCTGCACGAGTTGGGCCACGCCTTCGCCGCCCGCGCCGCAGGGGCCGAGTCGGAGATCGCCCTCGACATGTTCTACGGCTACGCCTCGTTCCGCCCGACGCGCGAGTTGACCTGGTGGGAACGCGCCGGGATCTCACTCGCCGGCCCGGCGGTGCAGATCGTGGTCGGCTCGGCGGCGTTGCTCGCGCTGGGCGCCAGCCCGTTCCATCCGCCGAGCAGCGGGCATCCGGTGGAGCTGGCGCTGTGGTTCGCCGGGCCGATCATCGGGCTCTACAACCTGGCGCCGGTCCTGCCGTTCGACGGTGGCCACGTGGTCGAGGCAGTGCTCAGCACGGTGCTCGGCAAGCGCGCCCAACGGGTCACCCTCTATCTCAGCGTGGCGATCACCCTCGGCGTGATCGTCTACGTGATGCTCGACGAGCGCTGGGCAGGCTTCCGGTTCTTCACGTTGATCCCGCTGATCGCCCAGATCCAGATGCTCACCGCACTCCGTTCCGGTCCCGGCCTGCCAGTCCGCGACGGTGCCCGGGCAACCATCGAGCAGGTCGACGACCTGCATCGCTCGGGGCGGTTCGTCGAGGCCGTGCATGCCGGCGCGGCGACCTACACCGACGAGCCCGATGCCTTGCTGGCGACGTTGATCGGCCGTTCCGCGGCCGCGGCCGGCGACCGCGCAACGGCGATCAACTGGCTGCGCGAGGCCGCCGGGCGCGACGCCGGCGTGCTGCGGCTGGCCCGGCAGATGCCCGAGTACCTGGGGCTTGCCGACGACCCGGCGATGGCCGCGCTCCTGGCCACAGGTCGACGGACCTAGACCAGCCCTCGACCAGCCCTAGACCCCGGTGGGCCGTGCCCCGGACGCGGCCTCGGACGACCTGGACACGTAGGCCAGCGCCCGCCGGCCGGCAACGCTGGTGACCTCGGCCGGGTGGCCGTCGACGACCACCCGTGCGCCCGGCTCGGTGCCGGCGGCGACGTCGATCGTGCGCAGCAGCCGCCGCGGTGCGACCCCACGGCTGGCCATCCGCTCGACCAGCTCCTGGCCCGGATAGCAGCCTTTGGTGAAGCTCACGGCGACGTCGGTGATGCCCGTCTCGGCAGGGATCGTGACACCGGGGACGATCTCGGCACCCATCCGCGGCCAGCCCGCCTCGATCCGCGCCGCCTCGCCGGCGGGGTCGGCAGCGGTGTCCGGGTCGCGCGCCGGCTCGAACGCCAGGTCGACCTTCAGGCGGATCAGGAACCGACGCAGGCGGGCAAGCAACGCTTCGCCGTAGCCGCGGTCGGTGTCGAGCCAGCAACCCTCGCCGGTCCGGGTGACCCGCAGCAGCACGTCGATCTTCCCGGCCGGTTCGAGCACGAACGACCACGCCTGCCCGCCGTCGCCGAGGGCCGCGACATCGCAGGTGAGTTGCGACTGGAGATATCGCACGGCGTCGTCACCGCCGACCCGCACGACGTCGCGGTCCGCGGACACGAGCCCGCCGAGGTACGCCAGGCGTCCGGCGTGGTCATGGTCGGCCATGCCGTCAGTCTGCCGGGTTCGCCGTGGCACACTGCCAGGATGGCGAACATCGAACGGCTGGCGAACCAGTCGACCTCCGGCGTCACGGCGACGATGACCCGGATGCGGACGCTGGCGACGGGCTTCACGATCCTCACCGCGCTCGTCGGCGTCGCCACGTTCGCCACCGGCTGGTGGGTGTTCCACGGCAGCGTGGGATGGATCATCGTCGGAGCGCTGGTGTGCGGCGTGCCGATCGTGTGCGCGGCGATCGCCCGTCGGTTCGTCGGTTCGGCGACGTCGAAGGCGGGCAACCTGGTCGCCGAGATCACCCAGGTAATCCGCGACTCGCGCCACACCGCTGGGCCGCTGATCGACCACGACTCGGGCCGGCCGATCACCCAGTCGGCCAAGTCCTTCCGCGAGCTGCGCACCTCGATCGTCGACCGCCGCGCGGAGCTTCCCGGGCTGTTCGCCGCGGCCA
>CAZMHG010000535.1:0-2569 GCA_964565975.1 uncultured Ilumatobacteraceae bacterium
GGCAGCTCCTCGATGCCGGCGAAGACCGAGCGTGGGGCGACCGAGGCCCACAGCGTCAACGTCTGGCCGAGGCCGACCGGGTCGAGTCGGCGCTCGAGCTGGGGCTCGCCGGCGAACAGTGCCTTGACCTCGCTGGCGAACACGACGCGCCCGGCGTGCTCGGCGACGAACATCGGGCGCACGCCGAGCCGATCGCGCGCCAGTACCAGCTGCTGGCGTCGCCGGTCCCACAGGGCAAGGGCGAACTGCCCGTTGAACCGTACGAACGCGTCGTCACCCCACTCCTCGTAGGCGTGGACGATGACCTCGGTGTCGCTGCGCGTGCGGAACACGTGGCCGGCGACAATCAACTCGGCGCGCAGGTCCGGGTAGTTGAAGATCTCGCCGTTGTAGGTGATCCACAGGGTGCCGTCCTCGTTGCACAGCGGTTGCTGGCCCGTCGCCAGGTCGATGATCGACAGCCGCGCGTGGGCCAGGCCGGCACGCTCGTCGCGGTACATGCCGAACTCGTCCGGGCCGCGGTGCGACAGGCACGCGGCCATCGCGGCCAACGACTCGACGGTGGGCGCCGCGGCACCTGGACGGAGCGCGACGATTCCGGCAACGCCGCACATCGGTCAGACCTCGGGGACGTCGTGCACCAGCAGCGGCGGCCGGTGGAGGTACTGGGTCGTTCGCCGCTTGGCGGCGATGTCGCGAAAGACCCGCTCGACCTGCGCGGTGGACAGGCCGACGAGCGGCCCGGTCGCCTCGGCGGTCAGGCCGTGGTTGGCGGCCCACAGGCACAGGTCCATCTCGCCGTAGGGGAGTGCGAAGAAGAACTCCTCCTGCGTCTGGGGCAGCGAGAACGTGTCCGTCGTCGGCGGGCGGGAGCGGATCTCGTCGGGGAGCCCGAGGTGCTCGGCGAGTGCGTAGACCTGGGTCTTGTAGAGGTGGGCGATCGGCTTCAGGTCGGCTGCGCCATCGCCGTTCTTGACGAAGAATCCCTGGTCGTACTCCAGGCGGTTGGGTGTGCCGGCGGCGGCGTAGTGCAGGCGGTCGGCGTGGAAGTACAGCATCGCCGCGCGCAACCGTTGCTTGAAGTTGGTCGCCGCCACCAGTTGCAGGTACGCAGCCAGCGGCAGGCGGGTCGTGCTGCGTACCCCGTCCGGATCCTCCACGGTCAGCGAGTACACGTTCAGCCGGTCGCTGTCGGTGACCGATGGCAGCACCAGCTTGCACCGCCAACCGTCGTCGTAGGCCGGCACCACCGCGCGGATCGCCTCGCGCTGGCGGCGGTAGCAACCGATCGCGTCCAGCGATGCGCCGAGCGTCTCGACGCACGTCGCGATGCCCAGACGGTCTGCCAGCAGTTGGCCGAGCTCGAGGGACTCGTCGGCCGAGTCACGCTCGGGCATCAGCACGCCGAACACGTTCGACGGGCCGAGCGCGCCCACGCTCAGCGCGGCGACGACCGAGCTGTCGATGCCCCCGGACAGCCCGACGACCACGCCCTTGCGGCGCAACTCGCCGCGCGTCTGGCGGCGGATCGCCGATTGGATCTCGTCGGTCGTGCTGGCCAGGTCGATCGCCAGCGCGTCCGTTGCGGGGGAACTCATCGTCCGAACAGCGTAGGCGCTCGGCTGCAGAACCAGGGGAGTCGGTAGGGTGGCAACGTGGGTCCTGTGCAATCACACGGGCTCCGACAGCTCGGCGGGAGCGCTCCTGACAGCCTCGCCGCAGGGACGGAGTCCTCGCGCTATCTGGCCGTCGCAGGCGGCGCGGTGTACACCTCGATCCACCGGGCCACGGGCACACGTCGTGGTGTCGTCGTCGTGGTTCCGCCGTTCGGACTGGAGCGCACGCACAGCTACCCCACGCTGGTGCGCTGGAGCCGGTACCTCGCCTCGGCGGGTTTCGACGTCGTGCGCATGGATGTGCGCGGGATGGGCGAGAGCACCGGTGAGTTCGCCGACCAGGACCTCGACACATGGGCCGACGACGTTCGCGCCGTGGTGGCCGACGCCGCCGCATGGGCCGGTGGTGTGCCGGTGATGATCCACGGTGTGCGCTCCGGCGGGCTGATCGCTGCCTATGCGTGCCGAGACCGGACGGGTGGGGGTGTCCTGCTGTGGGACCCGCCGTCGTCGGGCGAGGCGATGCTCCAGGAGATGCTTCGGCGCAAGCTCGCCGCGGACTACGTGGAGCACACCGGCGGGACCCGCCGCACGCGGGTCGACTACGTCCGCGAGCTGCAGTCCGGCGGCACGGTCGACGTCGAGGGCTACTCGTGGCCCGAGCGGCTGTGGCGTACCGCCGGTGCCGTGGGCGACGTCGCCACGCTGCTCGATGCCCGCCGCGACAAGGTCGTGCGTTGCGGCACCGGCCAGACCGCGGTCGGGTCGTCGCCGGCCGCCGTGGCGGTGCGCGTCCCGCGGCCGCCGTTCTGGGCGGAGAGCGCGCAACTTCGCCCCGATCTGTCCGAGCTCTTCTCCGTGAGCCTCGCGTGGATCGAGGCGCGCGCCGCGGCGCACTCCGGGTCCGGTCGAGAATGACCGACACGCAACGCGTCGCGCTCGAGTTCGTCGCC
>CAZMHG010000536.1:0-2565 GCA_964565975.1 uncultured Ilumatobacteraceae bacterium
CTTGCTCACCCCGACCGACGAACCCATGTTGGCCGGCTTGACGAACACCGGCAGACCCAACTCGCCGGCCAGGCGCTGGGCCAGCCCGGGGCTGACGTCGGACTCGTGGAACGCCACGTGGCGCGCCTGGGCAAAGCCGTGCGCGGCGAGCACCTGCTTGGCCATTGCCTTGTCCATGCCGACGGCCGAACCGAGCACACCGGAGCCGACATACGGCACATCGGCCAGCTCGAGCAGGCCTTGCACCGTGCCGTCCTCGCCCATCGGCCCGTGCAGCAACGGCAGCACGACCGTGCGCGTGCTCCCGCCGCTGACCACCTCGGTCGGGTTGACGAGCGACCCACCCGGATCGAGCGCGCCGGGCTCGCCGGCGAGCAACTCACCCACGGGCCGCGCCGACACCGACCACTGCCCGTTGCGCCCGATGCCGATGGGGACGATGCGGAACCGGGACTGGTCGACCGCACGCATCACGTGCGCCGCGGTGACGCAGCTGACGTCGTGTGCGGCGGACTGGCCGCCGAACAGGACGACCAGGGTGATCCGGTCGTCCGAGGGATCGGGTGCGAAGGGCGCGGGCGTGGTCATGCTCTGCCCGACGGTACCGTGTGCCCCGATGCGTTTTCGGGCTTCCGACGTGGCCGGCGCCACAGGTGGCGAGCTGACCGGGCCCGATGCCACCTTCGACGGCGTGTCGTTCGACACCAGGTCGCTGCGGCCCGGCCAGCTGTTCGTGCCGCTGGTCGCCGAGCGCGACGGCCACCGCTTCGTGCCTGCCGCGTTGGCCGCAGGGGCCGCCGGCTTCCTCACCTCCGTCCCGCCCGACCACCTCACGTCGGGGTGGTCTGCCGCCGAGCGTCGTGCCGCGGAGCACACCGCAGCAATCGTCGTGCCCGACACCTTGCGCGCCCTGATGGACCTCGCCACGGCGCGTCGGGCGGGCTTCGCGGGCACCGTCGTCGGCATCACCGGCTCGGTCGGCAAGACCAGTACGAAGGACCTGGCCTGGGCCGCGGTCGGTGCCGGCCGGCGCACCGTCGGCAACGTCAAGAGCTTCAACAACGACTTCGGCCTGCCGACCACCCTGCTCAACGCGCCGGACGACACCGAGGTCCTGATCCTCGAGATGGGCATGCGCGGCCGCGGCGAGATCGCCCGCCTGTGTGCCATCGCCGCACCGACGGTGGGCATCGTCACCCGCGTCGCCGAGGCCCACAGCGACCTGCTCGGCGGGGTCGACGGGGTCGCCGAAGCCAAGTCCGAGCTGGTCGTCGCCCTCCCGCCGACCGCCACGGCGATCCTCAACGCCGACGACCCGCGTGTGGCGGCGATGGCCCGGCGCGCCGCGTGCCGCGTGGTCACCTACGGGACGAGCCCGGCGGCAGACGTGCGCGTCGGCACGATCGCGCTCGACGGCGAACTGCGCCCGCACATCACCGCCTCCACCCCGTGGGGCACGGTCCAGGCGACGGTCGGCCTGCGCGGCGAGCACATGGCGGTCAACGCCGGTGCAGCGCTCGCCCTGGCCGGCGTGCTCGGCGTCGACCTGCACGACGCCGCCGCGGCGTTGGCCGGTGTCGACGGCGGCCCACGGCGGATGTCGATCGTCACCGCCGCCGGCGGTGGCGTGATCCTCGACGACTCGTACAACGCCAACCCCACGTCGATGCTCGCCGGGCTCCACGCGCTGCTGCGCATCCCGGCCCGTCGCCGCGTCGCCCTGCTCGGCGTGATGGCCGAGATCGCCGATGCCCAGGCGCTACACCGTGGCATCGCCTCGTTCTGCGCCGAGCACGACATCGAGCTGGTGCCCAGCGGCACCAACCTGTACGGCGTCGAACCCGCCGCCGACCCGCTGGAGCGTGTCGGCTCAGTTGCCGCCGGCGAGGCCGTGCTCGTCAAGGGCAGCCTGGTCGCCGGCATGGACCGGTTCGTCACCGCGCTGCGCGGCGAGTGACGCCTCGTCCATCGCCAACGTGCGCAACCCGCGACGCGGCACGTCGCACCACCAGCTCAGCCACAGCGCCACGACCACGCCGAGGGCCATCACCGGCCGCGGGCCGATCGAGTCGAGGATCGGACCGAACGCCAGGTTGCCGATCGACACCGCGCCACCGAAGGCCATGAACCACAGCGCGAGCACGCGTGCGCGTTCGTTGGCCAGCAGGTTCTGCTGGATGATCGTCAGCATCGACGTGGCCATCGCGAAGTAGAACCCGCCGAGCAGGAAGCCCACCGGGAACGCCGGTGGGATCGACCGCAGCGCGGCGAACACGCCGAGCATCACCGCGAAGCCGATCAGCATCGGCCTGATCAGGGTCGCCTTGTCGACCTGGGCGAACACCGTGCCGAGCAGCAGCGCACCCACCAGGGCGCCGGTGCCCCACGTGGCGTACAGCCACAGGTAGGTGTTGGAGTGCGAGTTCAGCCCGATCGTCTTGGAGACGATCACGGGCAGCTGGCCGACGTAGATCAGCGAGAACAGCGAGAACAGCGTCATGCCCAGCAGCAGCCGGCCGAGTACCTATCGATGCCGGGCGATCCGGAGCCCGAGCGTTAGGTTGC
>CAZMHG010000537.1:0-2554 GCA_964565975.1 uncultured Ilumatobacteraceae bacterium
TGCACGGCCGCAGCCCGTACCAGCCACGCTTCGACGGCACCGATCGCTGGTTGCAGCGCACGTTCGTCGTCAGCGATCTGGCGCCGAGCGCCGGCCACCGCCGCGGGCGCGTGATCACCACCGAGTTCGGCGCCTGACCACCGAGTTCGGCGCCTGACCACCGGGTTCGACGCCTGACCACCGGGTTCGACGCCGACCGGCGGGTTCGGCGCCGTACGGCGACGCGGCACACTGAGAGCGTGAGCTCCCTCGAATCGCGCATCGCCACGCTTCCCCTTCCCCCGGCACGAGCCTTCGCCAGCGACAACGCGGCGGGCGCCGACCCTGCCGTGGTGCAGGCGATCGTCGCGGCCAACGACGGCCACGCGCTGGCCTACGGGTCGGACTCGTGGACCGCGGAGACGTCGGCGCGATTCGCCGAACTGTTCGGCGTGCCGTGCACCACAGCGCTGGTCTGGAATGGCACCGGGGCGAACGTCACGGCGCTCGCCGCGTGCCTGCAACCGGCACAGAGCGTGATCTGCAGCGAGTGGGCGCACATCGCGACGGACGAATCGGGTGCACCGGAACGCATCGTCGGCGCCAAGCTGCAAACCGTGCCCGGCGCGGACGCCAAGGTCCGCCCCGAGCAGATCGAGGCACTGGCCCACTTGCAGGAGTCCGAGCATCACGCCGAGCCGGCGATGGTCTCGCTGACCCAGAGCACCGAACTGGGCAAGGTCTACTCCCCTGGCGAGGTCACCGAGATCTGCCGGGTCGCGCACGCCCACGACATGCTCGTCCACATCGACGGGGCGCGCATCGCCAACGCAACCGCGGCGCTCGGCGGCACGGTCGCCGCGCTTCGGGCGTTCACAGTGGATGCCGGAGTCGACGTGATCAGCTTCGGCGGCACGAAGAACGGCATGATCGGCGGCGAAGCGGTCGTCTTCCTCCGCCCGGAACTGGCCCGACGTGTGCCGTGGGTTCGCAAGATGTGCACCCAGTTGCCGTCGAAGATGCGCTTCATCGCCGCCCAGTTCAACGCACTGCTGGACGGCGGCCGATGGATCCGCAACGCGGCGAACGCCAACGAGATGGCGACACGGCTGTACGACGCCGTGCGGGGCATCCCGGGCGTTGCGGTCGACGGCGCGCCCGAGGTGAACAGCGTGTTCGCCTGCCTTCCGGCAGAGTTGATCAAGCCGTTGCAGGAATGGTGCTTCTTTTGGGACTGGGACGTCGCCCGCAACCAGGTGAGGTGGATGACCTCGTGGGACACGACGGCGACGGACATCGACGCGTTCGCTGCTGGCGTGCGTCACCTGTGCACGGCATGACCCCCGCTCGTCCGGCGAGCGCAGGCGGCCGGTGACCCTGGCGCAAGTGGAAACTCGTGTGGTAGCTTCCATCAGATTGGCGAGTACAACTAATCGGACGATCAGAAAGTACTCATCGAGCTTCGCACCGTGACCGAGGGGGACATCGGATGAGCACCGTGGAGACGTTGATCGCCCGTCTGGCGACCGACGATCGTTGGATGGCCGACGCCGCGTGCAAGGGCCTGACACACCTGTTCTTCCCCCCACCAGCCGAGCGGCCTCAGGCCAGGGACCGCCGCGAGGATGCCGCCGCAGCGGTGTGCAACTCGTGCGCCGTCAACGACTCGTGCCGCTCGTTCGCCCGCGACAACCACGAGTACGGGTACTGGGGCGGCGAGAGCGAGGACGCACGCCACGCCGCCGGGTTCCGCTTGATCGCCCCGATCGGAGTGCGCGCCACGCACGCCAGCTGACGCCTACGCTCAGCGGCGATGCGGGCATCCGGCGTCCACCGATCGGCGCTCGACGCCGCGTGGCAGGCGTGGGGCGACAGCCGGGACCTGGTCGGTGTCTCCGAGGTCTCCGCCGACGTCTCCACCAACCGCGTGTATCGCCTGCACCTGTCCGACGGTTCGTCGGCGATCGCCAAGGTCTCGTCCTACGGCTCGTACTTCTTGTTCCTCGAGGACCACGAGCGGCTGAACCGGTGCGCCGAGCTGCTGCGGCCGTCTCGCTTCGGAGGCATGCTCGCCGAGGTGTGGCAGCGCAACGGCCGGCTGTTCACCTGGTACAACCGCACGCACTGGGCGGTGTTCTACGACGACGTGCCGCGACGCGACTCGCTGCCGCGGGTCCTCGACCTGGACGAGTTGGCCAACCTCGGCCAGGAGATGGCCGCCTTCCACGCGGCCTGCGCGGACATCGCCGCCCAGGTGCCGCCGAGCTCGAAGACCATCAAGATCGACGCGATCCGCCTGCTCGACGCGCTCGAAGGCGACGGTGCCGCAGAGCGATACGGCGTCGACCGCGCGGGCATCGATCTGCTCTGGCGGCACACGCACACGTTCCTCGAGCGGCTCGGTGAGGTCGGGTACGACGAGTGGCAGCGCATCCCGGTGCTGATCGATTGGAACCTCGGCAACTTCTCCGTCGACTACCGCGCCGACGGCACGTTCCGCCTGTTCAGCAGGTGGGACTACGACTGGTTCCGGATCGAGCCGCGAGTGTTGGACTTCTACTTCCTGTCACGGGTC
>CAZMHG010000538.1:0-2543 GCA_964565975.1 uncultured Ilumatobacteraceae bacterium
GGTGTGCATGGGATACCTCGACTCGTCGCTCGACGCCGACGCGTTCGATGCCGACGGCTACTTCCGCACCGGTGATCTGGGCGTGATCGACGCCGACGGCTACGTGGCGGTCACCGGCCGGCTGAAGGACATCATCATCCGCAAGGGCGAGAACATCAGCGCCAAGGAGATCGAGGACCTGCTCTTCGCCCACCCGGCCGTCGCCGTCGTCGCCGTGATCGGCGTCCCCGACCCGGCCAGCGGCGAGCGCGCCTGCGCCGTGATCGTCCCCCGCGGCGCCGAGCACCTCACGTTGCCCACGCTGCGCGAGTACCTGGAGGACAAGGGCCTGTCCCGCCACAAGGTCCCCGAGCAGATCGAGTTCGTCGACGCCCTCCCCCGCAACCCCACCGGCAAGATCCTGAAGAAGGACCTGCGCGCGCCGTACTGGGAGGGGCGCAGCCGCAACGTGAACTAGCAGCTATTGGTGCTCGTTGCTACCCCTGACCTGGGAGGATGTGCTCGCCGCAGGTGCGACGACAGGTGGACGCACTTGCATCCGGACGCCGAGTAGGCGATGGAACACCGAGCAGCAGCGGTAGGTGTCGGCCGCCAGCTACGGGCTCGTACCAACCACGAACCGGGCACGTTCGATGCGCAGCATCTCGAACGTGTTGACGCATCTCACGTTCAGCTCGGCGCAGGCGTTCGGGATCTTGACCCTTCGTGGTGTGTTCTCGACCTTCTCGTGCGTGACGACGGTGTGCCCGTGAGCGTGCGCATGCGCCACGAGGTACGAGTCGGCGACGTCGAGGAATGTCGTCACCGCTGACGGGTCGTCGTGGCCCGACGTGGCCCACGCGCTCAACTGGCTCAGGCTGGCGAGCACGCGAGCATCTGGCGGGAGGAAGAACGAGTCGCGGGCACGAGCCCAATCGGTGAGCTCGTCATCGCCAGCGAGCAACTCGGTCGCCACGCGTTCGATGCTGAACACGCCGCCCGCCGCGTGGGCCGCGTCGAGCCAGTCCCAGTAGGCAGGGCAGAAGTCGAACCCGTACCAGCGCTTCTTGGCCTCGATGAACGCGTTGGAGTCGAGCAGGTACGCCATCAGCCGACCCCGAGGCTGTGGCCGAGCTCGTCGAGCGTTGCCAGCTTCTTGAAGCCGAGAAGACGGGCCGCATCGCGATACAGCGTCTGACCTTCCCAGGTGCTGACGATGAGTGCTCGGGCAAAGCGCTTGCTCACTCGCACCGGCGTCGTGTTGTAGAAGTTGCCGCCCGAGCCACCAGGCCTTGCGGCGAATCCGAGGACGCGGTCTCGCTCGTCGAGGTACGCCGCTCGATACGCACTCCAGCTGAGCCGACCGGCATCGAAGATCCTGCGCAGGACGACGAGCGTGCTCACCTTGTAGACGCGTGCCAGGCGGTCCAGCTCGGCGGTCAGGTCGGACGTATCGCCGAGAACGTCTCGCAACGAAGCCAAGGGAACCAGCAGCTCGGCGGCGACCTGGTTGCACCAGCGCTCGACCGGGTTGTCGGGCTGCGAGCCGAGTTCGGCATCCGACAACGCCGTCTCACCTAGCCACACGTGGGCCAGCTCGTGGGCGAGCGTGAAGATCTGCGCGGCCTTGGTGTCAGCGCCGTTGACGAACACGACCGGCGCAAGGTCATCGGCCAAGGCGAAACCGCGGAACTCGCGAGGGTCGAGCTTTCGGTGCGTGTTGCTACCGACGACGCCGTTGACCATCACCAGCACTCCGATGGCCTCGGCCTTCTCGCGCAGATGATCGAGCGCCCCAGTCCAGGTGCTGATCGAGCGTCGCTCGTCGAGATCGAAGTCGAGAGCATCGCGGATCGTCGCTGCTGCCGACACGACGTCGGCTGCAGGGCTCATGGATCCGACGAACGGGATGCGGTCCTCGCGGTTGGAGCGCGCGAAGTCGCGATACCACTCCTGCCGCTGTTGGCAGGCGTACACCGTGTCGAGCAGGTCGGCGCTCGGGCGAGTGACGGGGCGATCGTCGAGCGTCCGGAAGTCGGGGATCGGGACCACTTCGGCCGGCGGTCGCTGCAGCAGGAGGAAGCCGAGCGCGGTGTGCGTCGCCTCGGCGTACTTCTCCAACTGCTTGAGGGTCGGCTGCGAATCGCCGACCTCCCACTCGGGCAGCTTCGGGAACTTGGTGAGCAGGTCGCCGTGGTCGAGCCGCGCACGCTCGCGGGCCCACGCCAACAGCGCTGGCTCCACCTCGACGCGAACGACCATGAGCACACGATAGGTGTGGGGTGCGCGACAGATGGGTGGCGGCACTCGCGGTCACCGCGCGGTGGGCTCGCGCGACGCGGACGCCTGCGTCGCCCAGCGGAACGACGGCGGTCGCCACATGCCTCGGGGGCGGTAGACACGTTGTCGTGTTGCGCGACCGTTCCAACTCGCGGCGGCCGCTCGGGGAGCGGGAGCTGTCGCTGATGCTCTCGATGATGATGGCGACGGCGGCGCTGGCGACCGATGTGATGTTGCCGGCGTTCCCGCAGATCCGCCAGGCGCTCGGGCTGGCGCCGGGATCG
>CAZMHG010000539.1:0-2534 GCA_964565975.1 uncultured Ilumatobacteraceae bacterium
GGCGTACCACGCGTCGACGAGGTCGGGCAGCCGGTCGGGCGCCCACCGGTCGGTCGGCGCGTAGCGCCCGGCCACCGCACCCAGGGCCATCGCGAGGTCCGCGACCACGTCGTCGGCATAGGGCGAGACGGCAGATCCCCTGTCACCCACGATGATCGGCGGGCCGCCCACGTCGAGGCACACGACCGGGCAACCGAGGCTGACCGCCTCGGCCACGACCCAGCCGGCCGAGTCGTGCATGCTCGGGAACAGCATCGCGTCGGCGTCGGCGATGGCCTGCAGGACCGTCTCGCGCGGCTGCTGCCCCAGCAGGCGCACGCGCGAGGCGATCCCGAGCTCGGCCAGATCGGCGCGCAGCGTCGGCTCCTCGCTGCCCTCCCCGTAGACATCGAGGGTCCAGCCCTCGGCGGCCGGGTGCGCGAGCGCGGCCGCGGCGAGCCGCTCGCCCTTCCATCCGACGAGGCGCCCCACGAAGACGGCCGTGCGCGTCTCGGGCGCATCGCCCGGCTCGCGCCGCACGATGCTGCCCGGGATCTCGATGGCGCAGTTCGGCTCGACCACCACGCGCCGCGCGGAGGCGAAGCGTCGCGCCACGTCGTCGTTCATGGCCACGACGACGCGAGCCCGCCGTGCCGCGCGGTCACCCCACCTGCCACGAGCGGCTGCCGAGAGCAGGCTGCGCGCGGACTCGCCCAGGGAGGCGCGGCGCCCGATCCAGCGACGCAGCGGCGGCGGCGTCGTGGTCGAGCCGCCGACCGGCCCCCACACCATCGGGATCCCGGGGACGTCGACGAGCCCGCAGGGCAGCCAGTCCGACGCGAACGTCACGTGGTGCCCGATGTCGAACGGCTTCTCCTGGTGCAGACCGCGGATGATGCTCGCCGCCTCGCGCTGCCAGAGCGCGTAGTACCAGTAGACGTCGAATCCCCTGCGCTTGCGCCGCTCCAGCCGCTCGTCGAGCGAGACGTAGACCGGGTGGAGGTGCGCCGCGAGCTCCGGATCGGCCTCCAGCTCGGCCGAGATGGCGTCGCGGAAGCGCTCGCGCGTCAGCACGACCACGTCGTGCGAGCGGGCGGCCGCGCGTGCGAACGCCCAGCCGGCGCCGGGCTCGGAGCCGTACCCCGGGCCAGGGCCGCAGGCGTACGCGCTCATCACCACCCGTCGGCGCGCGGGCAGGTCGTCGTCGCTCATGGTGCGTACATCAGATCATGGGCGACGACGACGCCGTGCTCCGGAGTCAGCCGACCTTCAGGGAGCCGCCGGCGTCGTTGCCGAGCGACTGCCAGGTCGCCCCGGTGACGTAGGTGCCGTTCCAGGCGAACCGCTTCGCCGACGCGGAGTCGACGACGTAGGTGTTGCCGGTGAAGGAGTTGCCCTTCGAGGTGAAGTAGCTGGTGTCGCCCATGTTCTGGACGAGCCCGGTGGCTCCCTGGCCCCACGCCGAACCACTGGTCATGGTGATGGAGTTGCCGTGCACGTCGTTGTTGACCAGCAGGCGGGCGCCGTACAGGCCGGTGCCGCGGTCGCGGGCCTGCAGACCGATGGCGTTCATGTTGCCCGACACCGTGTTCCCGTAGATGTCGACGTTGGTCGACGAGTTCGAGTTGATGCCGGCTGTCGCGTAGATGCTCGTGCCGCCGCCACGACCCATCCCGAAGCCGTTGCCGGTGACCTTGTTGCGCCGGATGACGCCGTCGTAGGAGATCTCGAAGCGGATGCCGTCGGCCGCGTTGTCGGCGATGACGTTGTCCTCGACCGTCACGCCCTTGCAGTCGACGTCGAGCCACACGCCCACGCCGAGGTTGCCGGAGACGGTGTTGCCGGCGAAGACCGAGGAGGACTTGGTGGCCTTGAAGCCGCCCGACTCCCAGTCGGCGATCCAGAAGCCCTCGGTGTTGTTGCCGGTGATGGTGTTGCCCTTCACCAGCACGTTCTGGCTGTCGTGCTGCCCGAGGCCGAGCTGGCCGTTGCCGACGATCGTGTTGTCCTGGACCACGGAGCCGTCGGAACCGGAGAGCAGCGCCCCGAGCGCGTGGTTGTCGCGCAGGACGTTGGACACCAGGTGCCAGCGCGGACCATTGGCCAGCACCGCGGCGGACTGCCCCAGCGAGGCGAAGTGCTGGATGGTCAGGTCGCGGACCGTCACGTCGGCGGCCGACGACACGATGGCCGAGCGGGTCCGGCTCATGACGACGTCGTGCTTGGTCGGGTCGGACCCGACGTAGACGCGGTTCGCCGCGAAGTCCTCGAAGAAGGTGCCCGGCGCCAGCGCGCCCAGGCTCATGACCCGACGCAGGCGGGCATCGTCGGAGAACACCTGCTCGGCGATGAGGCACGGGTTGGTGCTGTTGTCCTCGCACTGCCCGTTGCTCGAGTACGAGGACGGGAGCACCCCGGCCACGTACCAGCCGGAGCCGGAGGAGGCCCAGCCCGTGAGCGACACCGCACCGTCCAGCACGGCCGCGCCCACACCAGCGACGGTGACGCCGGCTCGCGGGGCGAGCGGTGCGCTGATGCGGTGCACGCCAGCGCTG
>CAZMHG010000540.1:0-797 GCA_964565975.1 uncultured Ilumatobacteraceae bacterium
TGTCCTTGAGGTAGGTGCCGGTGGTGAGCGAGGTGCGCTGCCACGTGCCGACCCAGCGGTAGCCCTGGCGCAGGACCGTGACCGAGCTGCGCCCGACCGTCTTGAGGATCGGCACCGGGTAGGTCGAGCTGTTCACCTTCGACAGCGAGTACCCGACGCGCATGACGACGACGTTCGCGGCGGTGAGCGGCTTGAGGGTCTCCCGGTCGCGCAGCACCTTGCCGTCGGCGTACATCACCCAGGCACCGAGCGCCTTGCTCCAGACCGCCTGCATGGACGAGCGCTTGGACCAGACGACGTTGAGGCTCGTGGTCTTGACGCCGGCGACGCGCGGACGGCCGAACGCGAAGCCCATGGAGCGCGCCTTGGTCGCGCCGCCCAGCGTGCCCCAGTACCGCAGGTAGTTGGCCTTGACGTAGAAGTTGTACGGCGTCTTGCGGGTCGCGTCGAAGAAGTAGCTGGTCGGCCGGATCGGCGTGCTGTTGACCTGGGCGTCCTTGCCGAGGTCGACGACCCGGGGGTTCGAGGCGATGAGCGCCTGGACCGGAGCGTCGGCGCCGGCGTAGGCCAGGCCCGGCTTGCCGAACTGCGGGAGGGCCATGAGGTCGGTCTCGCGACCGCTGCGGACCGGGCCGACCTTCGCCGGGTAGCCGGCGCCGTACAGCGCGATGAACCGGGTCCAGCCGCCCTCCTGCTCCTCGACCCAGATCTGGTCGGCGGACCGCAGTCCGGACTGCGGACGGGCGGGCGGGGTGTTGGCGACCTTCACCGCGACGAGCGTGTTGGTCTTCGCGACG
>CAZMHG010000540.1:807-2533 GCA_964565975.1 uncultured Ilumatobacteraceae bacterium
GCGGGTTGCGCACGGTGACGGCCGCGCCGACGGGGGAGGTCGACGAGACCGCTCCCAGGCCGGTTCCGACCACGGCGACGGCGACGGCGCCGGCGGCGAGTCGACGGGACAGGCGGGCGGGCGTGCGGGAACTCATACTCAACCTCTCGGGCGTTCGGGACCTCGACTGTAACCCGGTTCGGTGACCGGGCCGATGCGGCTCACCGGGGACCGGGCACCCCGAGCCACGGAGCCAGGACGGCGGCCGAGCGGCGGCCGTCATGGACGTCGGCGACGTAGGCCGGGCCGCGAGCAGCGACCGACCGGGACGTGTCGCGGTCGGCCAGCAGCGAGCGGAGCACCTCGTCGAGCGAGTCGGCACCGGCTTCGACGATCGGGACCTCGAGGCCGGTCGTGCGCTGGACGTGGTCGCGCACCTCGCCGCCGACCTGGCCGACCACCAGGCGTCCCGCAGCGAGGGCCTCGGTCGCCAGGACGCCGTAGAGCCCCAGGCCGACCTGCTCGACGACGATGTCGACGCCGCCGATCTCGCGCGGCATCCGCTCGGGGCGCACGCCGGTGAGGCGGCGGTAGACGACGAGACCTTCCTCCTCGAGGCGGCCGAGGACGGCGTCGATCGCGGCGGAGCCCTTCGTGGCCGCCCGGCTCGGGGCGTGCAGGACGACGGGGACCTCGCGCTCGAGGACCGGCGATGTCGAGACGTAGCGCGCAGCGTCGACCACCGTGGGCAGCCAGGTGGCGTCGGGCACATAGGTCAGCTGGTCGGGCGTCGACACGAAGCGCGGGAGGTCGATCGCCGTGAGCACCGACCGGACCTCGTCGACGCGTCGCTCGAGGGCCGCCCGCCACTCGGGGTCGGCGTCGCGGAAGTTCGACCACGGGTAGAGCTCGGCGTGGATGCGCGGATCGCGCACCTCCGAGCCGTGGAACGCGAAGGCCAGGGTGAGACCCCCGTCGAGCAGTCGCTCCACGTGGTGGGCCGTCGAGATCGGAAGCCCACCGGCGGCGTCGACGGGCAGCGCGTTCTCCAGCAGCGCGTGGGTGCGCGTGGCGCAGATCTCGGCGTCGAGCCGTGCGACCCACGCGGGGTCGTGCTTCTCCGCGTCCGAGATCCGCAGGTCCGTCG
This sequence comes from uncultured Ilumatobacteraceae bacterium, assembly GCA_964565975.1. Classification (GTDB taxonomy): domain Bacteria; phylum Actinomycetota; class Acidimicrobiia; order Acidimicrobiales; family Ilumatobacteraceae; genus JAKOUY01. Next base: position 1,934 of record CAZMHG010000540.1, read on the forward strand.
GGAACTGCAGCACACCCTGGCGCTGGACCGTGGTGGAGCAGGCGCTGACGTCGACGAGGTGGGCCTCGACAGCGTTGGCCCACGCGTGGCCCTGGCCGGCCATGTTGGTGGGACCGATCACGAGCCGGGCCGCGTCGCCTTCGGCTGCGGGGAGCAGGTACGGAGGGCCCGCGACGACGGGCGCGACGGGCGGAGCAGCGCCGACCAGGCCGGCGTAGACCTCGACCAGGCGCGCGGCCTGCACCGGCCACGAGTTCTCGGCGAGCATCTCGTCGGTGTAGCTGCGGCGGTACGACTCGGGGTCCGCCAGCACGGCGCGCACGGCACGCGCGAAGTCGTCGGGGTCGCCCTCGACGAAGACCTCGCCGGTGTGGTTCGCGCGGGTGAACTCGGCCATGGTCCGCACGTCGCTGACCACGATCGGGAGGCGGGCGTGCATGTACTCGCGGTACTTCGTGATGAGCGAGATCTCGTGGTTCACGGCGTGCGTGATCGGGATGAGCCCGATGTCGGCGCTGGCCAGGTGCGGGACGACCAGCTCCTGGGGCACGTAGTCGACGCGGTGGATGCGGTCGGTGGTGCCGTCGACCGCGGCCATCT
>CAZMHG010000541.1:0-2523 GCA_964565975.1 uncultured Ilumatobacteraceae bacterium
TCACCGACGCCGCCGACACCGGGTCGACCGGGTCGTCCGGCACGACCGCAGGCACCGGCGCTGCTGTCGCGACGGCGTCAACGGGTACCACCCCGCCGACCTCGCCGGTGTCGGGCTGCACCGGCGCCACGCTCACTGCCGTGCAGGGCATCGATCCGGGGGTGACGCTCACGTTGAACCAGGACGGCACGGGCTCGTTCGACTTCACCAACGCCCGAGAGACCAACGGGCGGCAGCTCGGCGGCACGGTCACGTTCCGCTACACGGCCACCGCCACGGGCGTCACGCTCGCCGACCAGCAGGGTGTCGTCCGGGCGACGACCACCGAGAACGGCGCCACGGTCACCCAGGACCTCGGGTTGGCCGATGTCGCCGCGCTCGGCCTCAACTCGGCGCTCGAGTGCACCAACCAGACGATCACGGTGGTCGACACCGGAGCGACGTTCGCCGCGGCGTCGTAGGGGTCTCAGCGCCGGCCGAGCACCGCGTCGGCGACACGCCGGCGATGGAACCGACTGTCCCCTGCGGCCCGCTGCAGCACCCACACCTTCTTCATCCACAGCTGCAGGTCGGCCTCCCACGTGTACCCGATGCCGCCGTGCACCTGCATGCTGGCCCGGCCGGCCCGGTAGGCGGCATCGCCGGCGAGCGCCTTGGCCATCGATACGTCACGCGACGTCGTCGGTGCACCGGTCGACAGGCTCCACGCCGCCCGGTAGGTCGGCGCCTTGGCGAACTCGACCTGCAACAGGGCGTCGGCGAGCAGGTGCTTGACCGCCTGGAACGCGCCGATCGGCTGGCCGAACTGCTCGCGCTGGCGGGCGTAGTCGCCGCCCATCGCGATCATCGTCTCGCCCAGCCCGACGAGGTACGCCGCCGTGCCGAGCGCCAGCGCGTCGGCCAGCGCCAGGCGGTCGAGCGGCACGGGTGTGACGGTGCCGCCGGCGACCCGTGCCGTCTGCCGGCCGCCGTCCAAGCTGGGCAGCGCCCGGGCGGTGAACCCGGTGAGCACCCCGTCGCCGCACACCACGGCATCGGCGACCGTGCCATGTGGGACGGTGCTGTCGGGGACCGTGCTGCCGGCGACGGCGCTGTCAGGGACGGTGCCGTCGGCTGGCCCCTCGTCGCCGAGGGCCACCGTGACCACCGTGGAGCCATCGGCCGCGCCCGCCGCGTGCGGCGTCGCGCCCAGGGCGGCCGCCCCGACGATGTGCTCGATCACCGGCCCGGGGACCGCGGCGCGCCCGAGCGCTTGGAACACCAGCACCGCGTCGACCATCGCGGCACCCAACCCGCCCGCAGATTGGGGAACGAGCATGCCGAGCACGCCCATCTCGCCGAGGCGGGCCCACAGCGCCGGGTCGTGGCCCGTACCGGACTGCCACACCTCACGCAGCCGCGAGGCCGGGAACTGGTCGGCCAGCAGGTCGCCGAGGGCCTGGGCGAATGCGCGCTGGTCGTCGGTGAAGGCGAACCGCATCGTCATCCGCCCCGTGCGGTCCGCGGCAGCTGCAGCACGCGGTCGGCGATGATGTTGCGCTGGATCTCGTTCGTGCCGGCGTAGATCGGCCCGGCGAGGCTGAACAGGAACCCGTCGATCCAGCGCTGGCCCGGTCCGTCGAGCAACTCGGCGTCCGGGCCGAGCAGATCGAGGGCGATCTCGTGCAGGCGGACGTCCATCTCGCTCCAGAAGATCTTGTTCAGGCTGGCCTCGCTGCCGATCGGGCGGCCTTCGAGCATCGCCGTGACCGTCTGGTAGGTGTGCAGCCGGTACCCCTCGGCGCGCATCCACGCGTCGGTCACCGCGTCGCGCAGGGTGTCGTCGGCCGGGTCGGCCCGCTCGCGCCACAGCTCGATCAGCCGGTCGACGGCGGCGGTGAACCGGGCCGGGCTGCGCAGGCTGACGCCGCGCTCGAACCCTGCCGTGGCCATCGCCACCTGCCAGCCGCGGTTGATCTCGCCGAGGTTGCTGCCCTGGGGGATCTGCACGTCGTCGAAGAAGATCTCGGCGAACCCGGTGTCGCCGTCGAGTTGGGCGATCGGGCGCACCGTGATCCCGGGCAGGTCGAGCGGCAGGAGGAAGAACGTCAGCCCGCGATGGCGTTCCGCCGTCGGGTCGGTGCGGAAGATGGCGAAGCACCAGTCCGCCCACACCGCCCGGCTCGCCCAGATCTTCTGCCCGTTCAGCACCCACACGGCGTCCGGCCCGTCACCGTCGAGGCGCGCCGTGGATCGGATCGCCGCCAGGTCGCTACCGGCGTTCGGTTCGCTCCACGCCTGCGCCCAGACGATCTCGCTGGTCGCCATCGTCGGCAGGAAGCGGGCCTTCTGCTCGTCGGTACCGACTTCCATGATCGTCGGGCCGAGCAGGAAGATGCCGTTCTGGTTCACCCTGCCCGGCGCGCCGGCGCGGAAGTATTCCTCTTCGAAGATCAGCCAGCCGATGTAGTCGACCCCGCGCCCGCCGTACTCCTGGGGCCACGAGACGGCGCTCCAGCGGGCGTCGGCGAGGCGGCGCTCCCA
>CAZMHG010000542.1:0-2509 GCA_964565975.1 uncultured Ilumatobacteraceae bacterium
GGACCTCACGCCGATGCAGCTGCGCATGGTCGCCCGCCGCTCCCTGAACGGGTCGATGACCGTCGTCGGCGACATCGCCCAGGCCACCGGCGCGCTGGCGCCGCAGGACTGGAGCGACGTGCTCGCCCACCTGCCGCAGGGCAAGGATCAGCGTGTGATCGGCCTCAGCGTCGGGTACCGGATCCCGGCGCAGATCATGGAGCTGGCCAACCGGGTGATGGCCACCGCCACGCCCGGCCTGCGCGCGCCGATCAGCGTGCGCCAGGGCGACCACCTGCCAGTGCTGGTCGAGGTGCCGCGCGACGAGCTGCGCGCCCAGGTCGCCCGCCAGACCCAGCTGCTCGTCGAGCAGATCCCCGACGGCAACATCGCCGTGGTGTGCCCCGACCCGATGGTCGAGATGGTCTCCAAGTGCCTGGCCGACGCCGGCGTGGCACACGGGCGGGCCAGCCGCAACGGGCTGGACATGGGCGTCACGGTGGTGCCGGTGAGCGTGGTCAAAGGGCTCGAGCTGGACGGCGTCGTGGTCGTCGAACCGGCGCGCATCGTCGAGGACGAACAGCAGGGCCTGCGCGCCCTGTACGTCGCCCTGACCCGCTCGACCCGCCGGCTGACCGTCGTCCATTCGCTACCGTTGCCGGCGGCGATGACCTGACATCGCCCCCGGGGGTGTCGAGATGAGCAGCGAAGGCCGGCGACGGATGCGTTGGGGCACGACGATCGCGATCGGTGCTGCGCTTGCCGTGCTGGGCACATCGGTGCCGGCATCGCCGGCCGGGGCGGCAGCGCCGTTCGCCTCCGCGGCGGACGTGATCTCGTCCACCACGGTGGCCGACGCGCGGGTTGGTCGGGCCCCGTCGAACATGATCGCGCCGCGCCTCGTGCGGCTGCAGACGTCGATGCTGACCACCCGTCGCACGGGAACCCGGCTGCGCTTCGACATCGGTCGCGGCCTGCGCTTCACCGGCAAGGTGACGCGCATCGAGCGGCAGATGGGCATGCCGGCGTGGTCCGGCGTCCTCGACGGGCGGGCCGGCTGGTTCACCATCGCCCGGTCCGGGACGACGTTCAACATCCAGCTGAACACCGTCGCCGCAGGCCGCATCGAGGTCTCCCAAGCCCGCGGCAGCGTGTACCGCGTCGCCCGGATCAAACGCCCGGCGCGTCTCGAGCCGGCCAAGATGCCCGTCGCCCGCACGCACGCCAGCGCTCGCCCGGGCAGCACGCGCGCCGACAGCTCGGCGTCGTTCGACGTGATGGTCGCCTACTCCAACCAGGCCGCCGCAGCCGAGACGCTGGCCGCGCTGAAGGCCAGGGTCGCCGCCGGTGTCGCCGACTCCAACACGGCGTACGTCAACTCGGGCATCAACACGCGCATGCGCCTCGTGCACCTCGAGCCTGCGCGCTACTCGGACTCGGGGGACGTCACCACCGACCTGTATCGGCTGACCAACACGAGCGACGGCTACATGGACCAGCTCCCCGGCATCCGCGACACGTTCGGCGCCGACGTGATGATGCTGATGGTCGACTCGCCGTTGTCGGGCACCATCGGCGTGGCGTGGGTCAACCCGGGCGCCGACTCCGCCTTCGGGGTGATGGTCCGTGGATGGGTCGGGCCATCCGAGGTGCTGCCCCACGAGGTCGGCCACATCCAGGGCCTGGCGCACGACGTGGCCACCGAACCGACCGTGCCCAGCTTCTACACGTACGACTATGGGCGCGGCTACGTCGACTCCACCAACGGCTTCTCGACGATCATGAGCTACGCCCCGTCGTGGGCGCCGATCATCCCGTACTTCTCGACACTGGCCAAGACGTACAACGGCCACGCGCTGGGCAACGCCACGGCGCGCAGCGTGGAGGTCGCCAACCTGACCGCGGCGACCGTGGCCAATTACCGCACGATCCGCGTCGCCAACGGGTTGACCTCGCAGTTCAACGGCACCCACGCCGGGTGGGAGACGGTCAGCGGGGGGTGGATCCAGCGGGCGACCGACTACGCGACGAACGGCGTGGCCAACGGGCCGGCGTCGATCCGCTCGACCACCGTCTACGGCGACGTCACCTTCACCGCGCGGGTGATGCGCAGCGGCGCCGACGTCTCCAGCCCGAACCGCCTGATCGTGCGTGGCAACCGCGCCTCGATCGTCGGTGGATGGATGCGCCCGTCGTACCTGTTGCAGTGGAACAACGGCGGCCGGTTCTCGGTCATCCAGGTGACCTCCACGGGTGCCCTCACCGTGGTGGTGCCGTGGACGTCGAGCGCGGCGATCGTCAAGGGCTCGGCGTGGAACACGATCAAGGTCGTCGCCGTCGGGTCGATCCTGCGGTTCTTCATCAACAACGTCCAGGTCGCCACCCTGGCCAACGCGTTCCTCGCCGTCGGATCGGTCGGCGTGGGCTACAGCCGCTCGGCGGTCCCGGCGGCGCTGTTCGTCGACTGGGCGACGGTCGCCACCTCGCCTGCCGCGCCCGACACGCGCTGACCCGCGCGGTCCGCTCGGGG
>CAZMHG010000543.1:0-2509 GCA_964565975.1 uncultured Ilumatobacteraceae bacterium
CGGCGCAACGAGGCGTTGACGATGCCCCACGGCTCGGGGCGCTGGGAGCGTGGCTCCCACCCGCCGCGTGCGTCGCGGAACGACACGAACCGCTCCTTGGCCCGGGCCTTGTCCTCGTCGCGGCGGCCGCCACCGAACGCGGCGTCGATGCCGTGCTCGGCGATCGTGTCGAGCAGGGTCACCGACTGCAGCCGGTTGCGCGATGCGCCGGGACCGACCTCCTCGACGACGCGCCCGTTGTCGATCGATGCCTGCACCGAACCGACGAGCAGCTCGACCCCCGTCTCGGCGACGGTGCGGTCGCGGTAGTCGATGACCTCGGGGAAGTTGTGGCCGGTGTCGATGTGCAGCACCGGGAACGGCAGCCGGCCGGGTGCGAAGGCGCGCAGCGCGAGGTGCAGCAGCACGGCCGAGTCCTTGCCGGCGGAGAACAGCAGCACCGGTGACTGGCACTCTGCGGTGACCTCGCGGATGATCGAGATCGCCTCGTCCTCCAGGGCGCGCAAGTGTGGGTCGTCGATCAGCCGGAACTGGCCGGTCGCTTCAGGTGCGGTCAGGGTCGACGGGCTCATCGCGGGCCTCCGGTCAGGTGCAGACCGCACTCGGTCTTGTCCTGCCCGGACCAGCGCCCGGCGCGGCGGTCCTCGCCGGGGGCGACGGGCCGGGTGCACGGCCAGCAGCCGATCGACGGATAGCCACGTGCGGTCAGCGGGTTGGCCGGCAGGTCGTGCTCGGTGGCGTAGTCGCCCATCTGCTCGTCGGTCCACGTTGCCAGCGGGTTGATCTTGACCACGTTGCGCTGCAGGTCCCACGACACGATCGGCGCGTTGGCCCGCGTCGGGCCGTCGACCCGGCGGATGCCGGTGATCCATGCACTCGCGCCGGTCAATGCCCGGCCGAGCGGCTCGACCTTGCGCGCTGCGCAGCAGGCCTCGGTGTCGGTCTTCCACACGTCGACGTCGATCCCCGGTTCGGGGACGAGGCGGTCGATGCCGATCCCGAGACGGCGTTCCAGGTCGTCGGCCAGGTGCTTGGTCTCGGCGAACAGGTAGCCGGTGTCGAGCAGGACGATGCGCGCCGACGGGGCGTGCGTGGCGACCAGGTGCACCAGGACGGCGTCCTCGAAGCTGGCGGTGAACACGATTGGCGGTATCGCGGCCGTGCCGGCCGGCCACGTCGCTTCGGCCCAGTGGATGATCGCTGCCGGATGAGCGGTCTCGAACAGCGCCGAGACATCGGACAGCTGGGCGACGCTCGCGGCGACGGTTGCAGGTTGGTTCATCGGCATCTCCGTGTCAGATCACTTTCAGCAGCTTCAGCGCGCTTGCGCCGAGGACGGTGACGATCGTCGGGCGCAGGACCCGTTCGGGCGCCCGGCTGGACAGCAGGCTGCCGATGACCACGCCGGGCAGCGCCCCGATCACCAGCCAGCCGACGAGGCCGAACGAGACGTGGCCGAAGAACAGGTGGGCAACGGTGGCCGAGGCGACCAGCGGGATCGCCTGAGCCAGGTCGGTGCCGACCAGTTCGGGCCCGGTCAGGTGCGGGAAGACCCACATCAGCAGCACGATGATCAACGAGCCCGACCCGACCGACGTCAGGCCGACGACCAGGCCGCCGAGGGCGCCGATCGCGGCCAGGGCCAGCCTGCCCTCGCTGCCGGCGGCGGCGCTCGGCGCTGGCGCGCGCCGGCGGGCGACCACGTACTTGACCGTCATCGAGATCGCCGCGACCAGCAGGGCCGCGCCGAGGATCGTCTTCATCGCGCGCTGCAGTTCGGCCGCGCTGAACAGGTCGAGGGCCAGCGCCGCCCCGAACGCGGCGGGTACCGAACCGACGCACAACCAGGTCACGACGTGCGTGTTGACCGTGCCATGGCGACGGTGGACCGCTGCGCCGGCGGGCTTGATCGCCAGCGAGACGACCAGGTCGCTGGACACCGCGGTGAGCGGATCGACGCCGAACACCAGCACCAGCATCGGGGTCAAAAGCGCACCGCCGCCCATACCGGTGAGCCCGATCACCAGGCCGGCGAACAAGCCACCGAGGGTCAGCGCAAGGTCGTGGTGCATAGCTCGCAACCCTAACCGAGAAAACCGACTAATACGATCGACTTTATGGACAATTCGTCGTGGGGCCGGGTCAACGGATCTGCGGTGACCCACCGAGCGCCGGGGACCGGGGCGTGCCTGGGCTACTGACTACAGTACGCGGACGGCATCGGGTCGTTCGGGGGAGCGTCGATACAGGTGACAGCAGCGGCGAGCACGGCGACGCAGCGGGTTGCGGCGATCCCGTCGGTGCCTGCCGTGCAGCTGGTCGGGGTGCGCAAGTCCTTCGGTGACGTGGCCGCGGTGGACGGCGTCGACGTGTCGATCGCCGACGGCGAGTTCTTCTCGTTGCTCGGTCCGTCGGGCAGTGGCAAGACCACCGTCCTGCGGATGATCGCCGGGTTCGAGCTGCCCACAGCGGGGGCGATCCTGCTGCACGGCGTCGATGCGACCCGCCG
>CAZMHG010000544.1:0-2499 GCA_964565975.1 uncultured Ilumatobacteraceae bacterium
ACCTTCACCACGCACAAGACGCTGCGCGGACCACGCGGTGGCTGCATCCTGTCGCGCGCCGAGCACGCTGCGGCTATCGACAAGGCCGTGTTCCCGGGGTGGCAGGGGGGCCCGCTCGAGCACGTCATCGCCGGCAAGGCCGTCGCGTTCCACGAAGCTGCGCAGCCCGAGTTCGCCGACTACGCCAAGCAGATCGTGCGCAACGCCGACGCGCTCGCCGGTGCGCTCGTGGGCCAGGGGTTCCGGCTCGTCAGCGGTGGCACCGACAACCACATGATGGTCGTCGATCTGCGCCCGTTCGACGCCGACCTCACCGGCAAGGAGGCGCAAGCGGTGCTCGACCGCGCCGGCATCACCCTGAACAAGAACACGATCCCGGACGATCCGCGCAGCCCGTTCGTCACGAGCGGCGTCCGGATCGGAACACCGTCGGTGACCACCCAGGGGATGGGCCAGGCGGAGATGGCGGAGATCGCCGCGCTGATCGCCCGCGTGCTGCGCCAACGTGCCGACGAGGCGGCCGTGGCCTCCGCACGTGAGGACGTCCGGGTGTTGTGTGCCCGCTTCCCCGTCTATGGCTGATCGATCGACGGCTGATCGATCGACGGACTCCCCGGCGCGGGGGCGCCTGGGTCTCGGAGCGCTGGCCGCGTGCGGGGTCGCCGCGGCCGTGGGCGGGTTCTGGTACCTCGCGATGGTCGGTACGCAGACCCAGATGCTGCCGGTGTCGTTGCTGCTCGGCTGGGCGACAGCGGCGACGCTGACCCGCGTGGCTGGGCGCCACGGCTACGCCGTCGCGGTGTACGGCATCGCCATCGCGATGACCGCGCTGTTGGTGATGCTGTTCCTCGTCCAGCGTCACTCGCTGAACTTCGATCCTCGCAACCACATCCCGGTGTGGGCCAACCCGACGATCGTCAGCGACGTGTTCCGCGTCGGCTTCTCGCACTGGCCGTCGCACTACGCCTGGTTGGCGGCGTCGCTGCTGGTCACCGGCTGGCGGGCGGCCCGGGGTCCACACCAGCCGCACCCCCACGTGATCCGGCTGTACCACCCGCACCGGGCCGATGCCCTCGCCGCGGGGGAGCGCGCCACGACCGACCGCCCGACGCCGGATTCGTGATGCCCAAGGCCTGGCAGTACCTGGTCATCGGCGGTGTGGCCGCGGTGGTGACGTTCGCGGCCACGCCGTTCGTGGTCCGCCTGGCGCGGGCCCGGGGCTGGGAGGTCGAGCCGAGCGAGCGCCGGTCCCACGTCGTTCGCACACCGCACGTCGGCGGACTGGCGATGATCCTCGGCGTGCTGGCCGCCCTGCTCGTGGCCCGGCTGTGGAACGCATTCGACCCGCTGTTCGCCCGAAACGGCGAACCGCGCGGCGTCCTGATCGCGGTGGTCGTGATGTTCCTGGTCGGTTTCATCGACGACGTCCACGAGCTGTCCGCACCCGCCAAGGTGTTCGGCACGGTGGTGGTCGGCGTGGTGCTCGTCGTCTACGGCGTGACGATGTACTACTTCCGCCTGCCATATCTCGACGTGGTGGTCCTCAGTGACGACTGGAAGCCGCTGGTCACCGTCGTCTGGCTGCTCGGGATGACGCAGGCGATCAACCTGATCGACGGTCTCGACGGACTGGCCGCAGGCATCGTCGCCATCGCCGCCGGCGCGTTCTTCGTGTACAGCTGGCGGTTGAGCGATGAGCAACTGCTGACACCGCCGAACGTCGGGCCGATCGTGGCGATCATCGCCCTCGGCGTCTGCATCGGGTTCCTGCCCCACAACTTCCACCCGGCCAAGGTGTTCATGGGTGACGGCGGATCGTTGCTGCTCGGCCTGCTGATGGCGATCGCCACGAGCGTGGTCGGCGGCCGGGCCGATCCTACGGCGCAGCGCTATGCCGGCCAGAGCTACTTCTTCCTCGCGCCATTGGTGATCCCGCTGGTCATCCTCGGCGTACCCGTGGTGGACACCCTGTTCGCGATCGTCCGCCGCGCCACTGCCGGCTCCGGCGTGGCCACTGCTGACAAGCGGCACCTGCACCATCGCCTGATCGAGATGGGCCACGGCACCACCCGAGCCGTCCTGATCCTGTGGACCTGGACCGCGCTCCTGTCGGCGTTCGTGCTCTACCCCGTGCTGACCCAGCGGAGCTTCGCCCTCGTCCCGATCGGCGCCGGCATGCTCCTGCTCGCCCTCTTCACCGTCCTGCATCCTGAGATCCGACGAAATCGATCCGACGCGACCGACGCGACCGGTGCGACCGACGCGGCCGACCGGACGCAACCGACTGCCCGTCGCGGCCGCACGAACCCCTCCTGAGCCCACCGAATCCACCGAGCGACGGCCGGTTGCGGGCGGCGGCGGGCGGCGGCGTCGACAGGTGTCGGTTCGCGGTGCGTGGGTGAATCGTCCGTGACGATTCCAGCGGTGGCCGCCCGTCCACGGTGCATGGGCGAATCGTCCGTGACGATTCCAGCGGTGGCTGGCTCGGCGGTGGGCTGG
>CAZMHG010000545.1:0-2499 GCA_964565975.1 uncultured Ilumatobacteraceae bacterium
ATCCAGCCCTCGCTGACACAGCGCGGCGCGGCGAGCAGGTCGCCGGCCCAGTCGCGCAACGCACCACGCAGCCATCGGGCCAGTGGCGGATCGAACCCGAGCTTGGGCTGATCGGCGTGGCCGGCGGGGAGCATCGTCGCCGCCAGATCGCGCAGCGGCAGCTTGCCGCGCCGCCCCGACGCCTTCGACGACAGCGGCAGCCGCCAGGCGAACTGCACCAGGCGCGGGTCGAGCAGCGGCACCCGTAGTTCGAGCGATGCAGCCATGCTCGCCCGGTCGGCCTTGACCAGCATCTGGTCCGGGAGCACGGACGCGGTGTCCAAGGCGAGCATCGCTTCGGTCCCACCCAGACCGCTGGCCGCGGCGGCGTCGGGCGCGTAGACCGGCGCGCCGAGCACTGCCGCGGGCCAGACACCGGCGAGCACCGGCCACGGGTCCTCGCCGCCCCCGATCAGCCGGGCCAACTTGTGCACCTTGTCGCCGGGGTTGGGGATCCGTGGCACGCCGGGCAGCCGCGCCGCGGCCCCGGCAGCGCGGTCGACCCAGGCGACCGGGGTGCGCTGGCCGACGGCAGCGGCGAGACGACGCAGCGGGCGAGGCAATCGGGCCGCGGCGCGAGCGCCGGGCGCGCCGAACACGTGCCGGTTGTAGCCGGCGAACAGCTCGTCGCCGCCGTCACCGCCGAGCGTCACGGTGACGTGGCGGCGCACGGCGTCGCACAGCAGCATGGTCGGCAGCATCGACGGGTCGGCAAACGGTTCGTCCCACACCTCGGCCAGCCGGTGGACCGCGGCGAACCCGTCGGAGGCGCCGATCTCGACCACGGTGTGATCGGTGCCCAGGACGTGGGCGACCCGCGCCGCGGCCGGCGCCTCGTCGTGGCCGAGCTCGGGCATCGACACCGTGAAGGTGCGCAACCGGCGCGTGCCGAGAGCGCGCTGGGCGAACGCGGCGACCAACCCGCTGTCGATCCCACCCGACAGGAACGCGCCGATCGGGACGTCGCTGTGCAGGCGCATGGCGACGGCATCGGCCAGCAGTCGTTCCAGTTCGGCGCGGATCTCGTCGGGCGCGGCGACGAGCGGATCGCGGCGCGCCGCGTCGACCGCGTCGGCGAGGGACCAGAACGACCCCTCGTCGACGGTCACCCCGCCGCTCGCCGGGCGCACGCGCAGCAGGCCGCCAGGCGGCAACTGGTGCACGCCGCGGTACACGCTGTGCGGGTGCGGCACGAAGCTCCAGCGCAGCACGGAGGCGATCGCCGACGGGTCGATCTGCGCCGACCAGCCGGGCAGCGCGACGAGGCCGCTCAGCTGGCTGGCGAAGGCGAAGCGCTGCCCGTCGGACGTCCAGTACAACGGCTTCTCGCCGAGGCGGTCGCGGGGGGGCCCCCCCCCGCCCGCGGTCCGGTCGTAGGCGGCGAGGGCGAACATCCCGTTCGACCGCTCCACGGCGCGGACCGGACCCCACCGATCGATCGCCTCGACCAACGTCTCGGTGTCACCAGTGCCGCGGAACTGCACGCCCGCCGCGGCGAGCTCGGCGCGCAGCGCCGCCGCGTTGTGGATCTCGCCGGTGAACACCACCGTCCAGCGCCCGGACTGCGAGTGCATCGGTTGGCGGCCGGCGGGCGAGAGGTCGACGACGGCCAACCGGCGCTGGGCCAGGGCGACCCCGCCACCGGCCCAGTCGCCTGCGTCGTCGGGACCGCGGTGGGCCAGGCGCCCGGCCATCGCCCGGGCGATCGCACGGATCGTGTCGGCCGACGAGGCGTCCGTCGCCGCGGCCGAGTCGACCAGACCGGCGATCCCGCACATCGCGCCTCAGCGTACGGGTCACGCCGCCACCGCCGCCACGGGCACGCCGGGCGGCCGGCTGCGGGCGCGTGGCGACGGGACGCAGTGGACGGATCGCGGCGCGCGGCGCGCGGTAGCGTTCGGGCGGTGACGGCCCGGGTCCTCGTCCTGGCCACGTCAACCAATCGCCGCGGGGCCGAGGTCGAGGCCGCCGCGCTCACCGGGTGGCTGTCGGCCCACGGCGTCGCCGCCGAGCTGGCCGCGCTGGCGCCGGGCGCCCACGGTGGCCTCGACATCCCGGTGCTCGGCGACCGACTGGGACCACGGGCGCTGGCTGCCCTGCGTCACCGGGCGGGGCGCGCCGACGTGGTCCTGGCCTACGGGTCACGCACCCTGCCGGCGTGCGCCATCGCGCTGGCCGGCTCGCCCGCACCGTTCGTCTACCGCAGCATCGGCGACCCTCGACGCTGGGCGGGTGGGCCGCTCCACCGGCGGCGGACCGCGCTGTTCGTCCGCCGCGCGGCCGCGGTGGTCGCCCTGTGGGACGGCGCGGCGCGCGACCTCGTCGAGCTCTACGGGCTGGCCGAGGCGCGCGTGCGCGTGGTGCCGAACGCGCGTGACCCAGCGCAGTTCCGGCCGGCGACGACGGCCGAGCGCACCGCGGCCCGCGCGGCGCTGGGCGTCGGCGGCGACCGGCCGATCG
>CAZMHG010000546.1:0-2499 GCA_964565975.1 uncultured Ilumatobacteraceae bacterium
AGGTGCGGGTCGTGGCGGTCCTGCCGGGCGAGCGGACTGACCTCGACGGGATGACCGGTGACGAACGTCGGCTCGATCAGCTCGTGTTCGCACAGGCTGTCGAACAGCTCGGCGATGATCTTGCCCTGCCCCCACAGCGGTGCGACGGTCACGCCGTGCGTCGCCGCGAGGTCGCGCAGCGCGTCGAGCGGCTGAGCCGGGTGCACGCTGACGCCGGTCTTCTCCTCGACCAGGTCCACCATCCGCGCCTGACGCCACGGCTTGGCCAGGTCGACCTGGGTGTCGCCGGCAACGGCGACGACGGCCGATCCGGTGGCGTCCAGCGCCGCGCGGGTGATCAGCTCCTCGGTGATCGCGATCATCTCGCTGTAGTCGCCGTACGCCTGGTACAGCTCCATCATCGTGAACTCCGGGTTGTGCCGGGTGGAGATGCCCTCGTTGCGGAAGATCCGCCCGATCTCGAACACCCGGTCCATGCCGCCCACGATCAGCCGCTTGAGGTGCAGCTCCAGGGCGATGCGCAGGTACAGCTGCATGTCGAGGGCGTTGTGATGGGTGAGGAACGGACGGGCATGGGCGCCGCCGGCCTCGACGTGCAGCACCGGCGTCTCGACCTCGACGAAGTCCTTGGCCGTGAGCGTGGCGCGGAAGCTGGCGATCACGGCGTGACGGATGCGGAACGCGCGGCGCGCCTCCTCGGTGACGATCAGGTCCGCGTACCGCTGGCGGAACCGCGTGTCGGTGTCGGTCAGGCCGTGCCACTTGTCGGGCAGCGGCCGCACCGCTTTGGACAGCAGCGCGCAGCTGGCCACCTTGACGCTGAGCTCGCCGTTGCGTGTGGTCATCACCGTGCCGCTGACGCCGACCCAGTCGCCAAGGTCCAGTTCGCCGACGGTGTCGAACCCGGCGTCGCCGATCACCGCCTTGCTGACGAACAGCTGGATCTGGGCGTCGCGCTCGCGCACGGTGAGGAAGATCAGCTTGCCCTGCTGCCGCTTGAGCAGCACCCGACCGGCGACCTGGACATCGATCTCGGTCTCGGTGCCCGGCTGCAGGTCGCCGTACAGCTCACGCACGCGCGCCAGCGTGTGCGTGCGATCGAAGCGATACGGGTACGGGTTCGTCCCGCCGCCGCGCAACGCGTGGACCTTGCCCAACCGCTTGGCCCGCTCCGCGGCCAATCCGCTTGTCGTGACCTGGTCGTCGTGCTCGTCGGGCTGGCTCATAGCAGCCCATGACGGTACCTCGCGCACGGCGCCGATCGATGCCGACATGCGCGGCGTCGGGCCCGCGGCCGGCGCGCGGCGTCGAGACCGCGGCCGGAGCGTGGAACCGGAGTGACGGGCGCTCGTTAACCTCTCCAGCCGTGACGACTCGATTCGTGATCATCGGAGGCGGTCCGGCAGGGAACACGGCAGCCACGTACGCCGCCCGTCTCGGCGCCGAGGTCACCTTGGTCGAGCGTGACGTGATCGGCGGCGCGGCGCACCTGTGGGACTGCATCCCGTCCAAGACGATGATCGCCACCGGCGGGGCGATGAGCTTCAGCCGGCGGATGAGCGGCATGGGGCTGGAAGAACAGGACGCGATCGTCGACGTCGACGCCCTGAACCACCGCATCGGGGCAATCAAGGACAAGCTGCGCGACGGCGTGACCAGCCTGCTGCGCAGCCAGGGCGTGCACATGGTCGCCGGCTCGGCCCGGATGGTCAGCCCGACCGAGGTCGAGATCACCTCCGCCGAGGGCGTCCGGGTGATGTCGGCGGACGCGATCCTGATCGCCACCGGTTCCGGCCCGCGCATCCCGGAGTGGTGCACGCCCGACGACGAGCGCATCCTCACGACTCGCGACTGCTACCCGCCGAAGATCTTCCCCGAGTCGATCACCGTCGTCGGTTCTGGCGTCACCGGTGTGGAGTTCGTGCACATGTTCTCCAGCTTCGGCGCCAAGGTGACGCTCGTCGTCAGCCGCCAGCAGGTCCTGCCGCAAAAGGACCCCGAGGTCGCCGCAGTGCTCGAGGACGACTTCCTGCGGCGGGGGGTGCGCCTGCTGAAAGGCGCCCGGGCGATCGCCATCGATCGCGAGGATGGGGGCGTGGTCGTTCGCTGCGACGACGGTCGCGTCGTGCACAGCTCGCACGCGGTGTTGGCGATCGGCTCGGTGCCCAACACGGCGTCGCTCAACCTCGCCGCTGCCGGCGTCGAGACCGACGGCGGGTACATCACGATCAACCGCCATTGCCAGAGCAACGTCAGCCACATCTACGCCGCGGGCGACGTGTCGGGCAAGCTGCCGCTGTCCAGCGTTGCCAGCATGCAGGGGCGCAAGGTCGCCGAGCACGTGATGGGGCTGCAGCGCATCGCCCACCGGCACCTGGACTACGACAAGGCGGCGAGCGCGATCTTCACCGAGCCGGAGATCGCCGACGTCGGTCTCGCCGAGGCCGAAGCGTTCGCCGAAGGACGCAAGATCCGGGTCACCAAGGTCCCGTTCTCGGT
>CAZMHG010000547.1:0-2497 GCA_964565975.1 uncultured Ilumatobacteraceae bacterium
CGATCAGCTCGACCCACGCGGCGCGCAGCGTGGCCCCGGCCTCGGGGATGCGGAAGGTCCCGGCGGACAGGCCCAGGAGCGCGGGGATCGTGGCGACCTGCACGAACGACGTCCCGATCCCGGCGTGGAAGTCGCTGAGCAGGATCCGGGCGTACCTGGTGACGGTCGGGCAGCTCGCCGGGGTCCACTCGACGGTGACGTCGAGCCGCCCGGTGGCGTTGATGACCGCTGACCCGGTGAAGGTCACCGTCGCGACGATCGAGCAGCTCGCCGTGGCCGCCGGCCAGTTGGCCGCAAGCCACGCGGTGAAGTCGGCGTCGACGCGGATCGAGTAGTAGCCGCCGGTGCCGCCGATGGCCTGGCCGGTCTTGGTGTACGTGCCGGCGGTGCCGCCGTTGATCGCCAGGGTCAGCGTCCACGCGGTGATCGTCGAACCGCTGTTGCTGACGCACGCGACCTCGAGGTCGGCCTTGCGGATCACACCGCCGCCGGACCCGGCCGCCACGCCCATCTGATCGATCCGAGCGGTGATCGCGTCGAAGGTGAGGGTGGACGTCGACGCCACCGGCCCGTTACTCGAGGCCGCGCCGTCGCCACCGAACCGGAAGGGGATCGTGGCGATGGTCACGGCTGGCCCTCGAGCGAGGCGTAGTAGACCTCGCGGTCACGGGTGGCCCACGCCTCGCCGTGCGTCTCGGCGTCCTCGCGGCTCGCGTAGACCACCGGGAGGTAGCGCAGCGGCCGGCCCGGGGCCGCCGGGGTGTGGACGGCCCAGGTCCAGACGGGGACGCCCGCGGCCTCGAGCTCGTAGACGCCGGGGGCGTCGGGCAGCTCGGCCGCCCGGGCCTCGGCCTCGGTCAGTCGGTGGTAGCGGTGTGCGCGCGCGCCCTCGCCGCGGGTCTGCCAGTCGATCGCCATGCCCGCGCAGCATCGGGCGGGACTGGCGCGCCGACGACTAACCGGCCGACCGGCGGCGTGGGAGCGCCGCACGACGTTTCTCGCGACCAAAACCGAACAGGGAATCGATATCGAGGGGATCGCCCGAACACGGTGAAGCCGTCGCCCCTGCGATCGAAGGAGCCTGACTTGGTGGACCCGCTTACCGACTGCGCCTTGGACCGCAGCGGGCTCGATGGGTCCGAGCGGCCGTTGCTTCGGCGCTGACCGTTCGCCCCTTGCGCCCGGCCGGGATCGGTAGCAGGCTGATCGACCATGCGCTGGATGCTGGCCGTGGCCGCCGTGGGAACCCTTGCCGGATGCCCGGCTGATGATGTGCCGCCCGATGACGTCCTGGATGGACCTTGGCGATTGACCTGGACCTGCACCGACGGATGCGGCGGCCACACCCCCGCCATCGCAGGCGCTGCCGATCTCGAGGTCGCCGGCGGTGAACTCACATGGAACACCAGCCCCGCCTCGACGATCACCGGTGAGCGCGACGATGCCTGCGTGTCGGCGCCCGATGGGACCCGCCTGCCGCACCCCACGGACGTTGGCTGGTCCCTGTACGACTTCGTGGCCTGCGCCGATGGCGGCGTGCTGAGCGCCGAGGTCTACGCGATCTCGTCGAGCGGCGAGCAGCAGGTCCGGTGGATGATGACCGGCGCGCGCCCGTAGCTACGGGTGGTCGTAGGTCCAGCGCACGTTGCCGACGCGATAGCCGGCGGCGTTCGGGGTGATGGTGAGGGTGATCGCGTTGGAATCGCTGACCGTTGTGTTCGTCAGGCTGACGGTCACGTCACCCCACGACGACGCGCGGTTGTTGTCGGACGTGCTGCCGATCGTCGTCGTGGTCCCGTCGGTCTTCGCCTCGGAGATGACGATAGTGGCGTCGGTCGTTCCGTTGCCTCGCGCCGCGAACGTCACCGACTTGACGCGCTTCCCGACCTCGAACTGCGGGCACCAGTTCGCCGAGTTGGTGCTGTTGGACTCGATTCCCCCGGCGTTGGCGTTGGTCCAGTCGGTGCCCTGGTACATGCCCGAGTAGCCGGACATGGTGCGGATCATGTCCCCGTGCTTGAACCGCCCGGTGCCGCTCACGGTCACATGGGCGTTCGTGCCGGCGGTGAGACCCGCCGTCGCCGTGATCAGCCCCGTCACCGACAGCGTGCTCGACATCGTCACCGCGCCGGTGACAGCCAACGTCGCGGCCAGCGTCACCGCGCCGGTGACCCCCAGCGTGCTCGCAAACGTCACCGCCCCGGTCACGCCGAGCGTCGACGCCATCGTGACCGCGCCCGTCAGCGCGCCATCGGAGAGGTACTGGCACCACTCCCCGATGAGCTTGAACAGCCAGTTGAAGTAGTCGCTGGGCGGCTGCTCGCCGACCTGCCAGCCGAGGGCCTTCTTGCCGCTCGACGGCTCGGTGTTGTTGTCCCCGTCGCTGTTCCACGTCGGGACCTTGCTGGGCTTGGTGGCCATGATCTACTCCAGTGCTCCGGCGAGCGCGCCACCGGCGATGGCGGCGTCCCAGTCGTTGAACGCGAGGGGACCGAAG
>CAZMHG010000548.1:0-302 GCA_964565975.1 uncultured Ilumatobacteraceae bacterium
GGCCGCGAACCGGGCGAGTTCGACGTCGGCCGCGCCGCGCGTGACGCCGCCGAACGGGCCACACGCCTACTCGGCGCGGTCAAGCCGGCCTCGACGCGCACCACCGTGGTGCTCAGCCCGTACGTCACCGCCCAGTTCCTGGCGGTCATCGGCCGCACGCTCAACGGCGAGAGCGTGACCAAGGGCCGCAGCCTGTTCAAGGACCGCCTCGGCGACTCGGTGGCCGCAAGCGGGCTGACGCTGATCGACGACCCGACCAACCCGCTGGCGGTGAAGAGCCTGATCGGCAAGATCAATGCGGG
>CAZMHG010000548.1:312-1216 GCA_964565975.1 uncultured Ilumatobacteraceae bacterium
CGACGGCGAAGGTCTCGCGGCACGCCGCAACGTCCTGATCGAAGACGGCGTGCTGCGCCAGTTCGTGCACAACTGCTACTCGGCCCGCCGGGCCGGCGCCCTGACCGGAACACCCGTGCGCAGCACCGGCAACGCGGTGCGCGGCGGGTTCGCGTCCACGCCTGGCGTCGGCTGCATGGCGCTTCATGTCGTGCCCGGCACGCGTGGCCAGGACGAGCTGATCGCCACGATCGGCGACGGCATCCTGATCGACTCGGTGCAGGGGCTGCACAGCGGTGTCAACGGCGTGTCGGGCGACTTCTCCACCGGTGCGTCCGGGCTGGCGATCAGCGGCGGCGCGCTCGGGAGGCCGCTGCGCGAGTTCACGATCGCCTCCACGCTGCAGCGGATGTTGCTCGACGTCGTCGAGATCGGCGGCGACGTCGAGTGGCTGCCGATGTCGGCGGCAGGCGTCAGCCTGGTGATCCGCGACGTCACCGTCTCGGGGACCTGACCACCAGCGCACCCGAACCGGCGCCGGACGCGACGAGTGCGCCGGCTGCGGCCGGCGCACTCGTTCGGTGGTCCCTGGTCGACGTGACGGTCAGTGCTTGACGTCGAAGCGGTCGGCGTTCATCACCTTGACCCACGCCGCGGCGAAGGTGTCGGCGAGCTGCTTGGCGCCGTCGGCGTCGGCGTAGACCTCGGCAACCGCGCGGAGCTGCGAGTTGGAGCCGAACACCAAGTCGACGATGCTCGCCGTCCACTTCGGCGAACCGGTCGCCCGGTCACGCCCCTCGAAGGTGCCCTCGTCCGCGCCCACCGACCACACGGTGCCCATGTCCAGCAGGTTGACGAAGAAGTCGTTGCTCAGCACGCCCGGCCGGTCGGTGAGCACACCGAGGCTGCTGCCGCCGTGGTTCAC
>CAZMHG010000548.1:1234-2080 GCA_964565975.1 uncultured Ilumatobacteraceae bacterium
GCCGTCAGGTTGAGCATGCTCGCCCGGTCGATGAGGCACTCCTCCGGCTTGCGCTTGTCGCCGGCACGGCGGTAGTTGCGGAACCCGTCGATCGTCGGCTCCAGGTAGGAGAACGATTCGACGTCGGTCTGCTCCTGGCTGGCGTCGACGCGACCCGGCGTGAACGCCACCTCGACGAGCTGGCCGCCGAGACGTGCCGCTTCCTCGACCGCGGCGTTCCCGCCAAGGACGATCAGGTCGGCCAGCGAGATGCGCACGTCGTCGGTGCGCGAGCCGTTGAACGTGTCGCGGATCACCTCGAGCTTGGCCAGCACCCCCGCCAGCTTGGCCGGCTCGTTGGCGTCCCAGTCCTTCTGCGGGGCGAGACGCAGCCGGCCGCCGTTGGCCCCACCGCGCATGTCGGTGCCGCGGAACGACGAGGCCGCGGCCCACGCCGTACCGGCCAGCTCGGCGATGCTCAGACCCGAGGCGAGCAGCGTGTGCTTCAGCGCCGTGGCGTCGGCGTCGCCGACCAGCGCATGATCGTTGGCCGGGATCGGGTCCTGCCAGATCATCTCCTCGGTGGGTACCTCGGGACCGAGGTAGCGCGAGACCGGGCCCATGTCGCGGTGGGTCAGCTTGAACCAGGCGCGGACGAACGCGTCGTGGAACTGCTCGGGGTGCTCGTGGAAGCGCCGCGAGATCGGTTCGTAGATCGGGTCGAAGCGCAACGACAGGTCGGTCGTCAGCATCATCGGCGCATGGCGGATGTTCGGGTCCTGCGCGTCGGGCACGCTGTCGTCGGCCGAGTGATCGACCGGGCGCCACTGCTGCGCACCCGCCGGGCTGCGGTACAGCTCCCACTCG
>CAZMHG010000548.1:2090-2493 GCA_964565975.1 uncultured Ilumatobacteraceae bacterium
GGCCGAACAGCGTGTCGAAGAAGCTGTTGTCCCATGCCGTTGGCGTGGCGGTCCAGGCACCCTCGAGCCCGCTGGTGATCGCCTCGTTGCCGGACCCCTTGCCGAAGCTGCTGCGCCATCCGAGACCCTGCTCCTCGAGCGACGCGGCCTCGGGCTCGCGGCCGACCAGCGCGGCGTCGCCCGCACCGTGGGCCTTGCCGAAGGTGTGGCCACCGGCGATCAGGGCGACGGTCTCCTCGTCGTCCATCGCCATGCGGGCGAACGTCTCACGGATGTCGCGGGCGGAGGCCAGCGGGTCAGGATTGCCGTTGGGGCCTTCGGGGTTGACGTAGATCAGACCCATCTGCACGGCGGCCAGCGGGTTCTCCAGGTCGCGGTCGCCGGTGTAGCGCTCGTCTCCGAG
>CAZMHG010000549.1:0-2490 GCA_964565975.1 uncultured Ilumatobacteraceae bacterium
GGCGGCCGAGCTGAGCGGCGTGCGGCTGGTCGAGGCGACGATGAACCGGGATGCCGTCCTGCGGTTCGCCGAGATGGCCCGCGCCGCCGACCCGGACGCCGAGGCGTTCGACCCCAACCAACCCGCCGACGACGGGAACCCGATGGGCGAGCCGGAATCGGCGATCGCCTGGCAGGTCGACGTCAGCGCGTTTGTCGGGCCCAAGCGCACGTCGATCGCCGCGCACCGCAGCCAGGTGAGCGACTCGTCGTTCTTCCTGGAGATGCCCGACGAGGCCTTCGCCGCGACGTTCGGGACGGAGTGGTTCGTCGAACCCGGTGTCGACGGCCCGCCGCGCTCCACCTGGTTCCTGTGATGCCCCGCCTGTACCTGGTGCGTCACGCGCGGGCCGCCGCGGGGTGGGACACCGCCGCCGACCCCGGCCTGGATCGCATCGGGCGTACCCAGGCCGACGAGCTCGTCGAGCGCCTCGCCGCGCTCGGCCCGTTGCCGATCCTGTCCAGCCCGCTGCGCCGCTGCCAACAGACCGCTGCACCGGTCGCCCGCCGGTGGCAACAGCGCGTCACGATCGAGCCGGGCGTCGCCGAGATCCCGTCGCCCGAGGGTGTCGACATGCGCGACCGCGTCGACTGGCTACGCGTCGCGATGCGCGGCACGTGGGCCGACCTGGGCGAGCGGTACACGGCGTATCGCGATCACGTCGTCGCGACGGTCTGCGCGCAGCCGGCCGACGCCGTGATCGTCAGCCACTTCGTGGCGATCAACGCCGTCATCGGCTCGGCCACCGGCGACGACCGGCTGGTGATCCACAGCCTGGACAACACCTCGGTGACCACGGTGGACGTGGTCGCCGGGCGGCCCGTCCTCGTCGAGCACGGCCGCGAGGCCGACACCCTGATCCGGTGACGGCCCGCGCCGGGCGTCGATAGCCTTGCCTCTCGTGCTCGCCACGGCCGCCGGACTCCTGCGCTTCCACCGTGCGTGGGCCTGGTTCGTGATCATCGGCAACGGCCTGGCCGGGCTGTGGGCGCTCGGCGCGCACCGTTGGACGGCGCTGCGGTCCCGGGCCCTGTGGTGGTTCGTCGCCCTCGCCGAGCTCACCGTGTTCGTCCAGGTCACGATCGGGTCGATCCTCGTGGGGACGTACAAGCTGCAGTTCCCCAAGTTCCACGCGTTCTACGGGTTCGTGGCCATCGTCGCCGTGGCGATCATCTACTCGTACCGCGTCCAGATGCGCCACCGCCTGTACCTGCTCTACGGGCTGGGCAGCCTGTTCGTGATGGGTCTCGGCATCCGGGCGATGCTCGTCGGACAGATCCGCTGAGCCTGTCGTGCTCGGCGCAGCCCTCACCACGCGGCGACTGCGTCTCGATCCGCTGCGCACGACCGACGCGGCCGAGATGGTCGGCGTGCTGGCGGACCCGTCGCTGTACGCGGTCACCGGCGGCGAACCACCGACACTGGAACAGCTGGCCGAGCGCTACGCGGCGCAGGTCGCCGGTGATCCGACGGGTCGCTCGCGCTGGTTGAACTGGATCGTGCGCCACGACGGCATCGCGGTCGGCTACGTGCAGGCCACCGTGCACGCCGAGTACGCCGACGTGGCCTGGGTCATCGGTGTGCCGTGGCAGGGCCAGGGCCTGGCCAGTGAAGCCGCGGCGGGCATGCTCGCCCAACTCGTCGACGGCGGCGTGCTCAGCATCCGTGCGCACATCCGTCCCGGCCACCACGCGTCCGAGGCGGTGGCGGCGCGTCTCGGTCTGCATGCCACACCGCGGCTCGACGCCGACGGTGAACGGCTGTGGTCGAGCGTGGTCGACGACAACCCGGCATGCGCGCGCGAGCAGGTGTAGCCCCAGCCGGTTCGGCCGGGTGACGGCGCGTCAGGCCAGCGCGCTGACCAGCTTGTCCAGCTGGGTGTTCAGCTCGTCGGGCAGGTGCTCGCCGAACTTGGCGTAGTGCGTGCGGATCTGCGGCACGGCGTCGGCCCAACCGTCGTGATCCATCCGCAGCAGGGCGGCCAGGTCGGCGTCACTGACGTCCAGCCCGTTGGTGTCCAGACCGTCCGCCGGGGGCAGCAGGCCGATCGCGGTCTCGACCGCCGGGGTCGTGCCGTCGACACGCTCGAACACCCACTTGAGAACCCGGCTGTTCTCGCCGAACCCAGGCCACAGGTAGCGCCCGTCGTCGTCGCGCCGGAACCAGTTGACGAAGAAGATCTTCGGCAGCGCCGCCGGGTCGGCCTTGGTGCCGATGTCCAGCCAGTGGGCGAAGTAGTCGGCCATGTCTTAGCCGCAGAACGGCAGCATCGCCATCGGGTCGACGCGCAGCACGCCGGCCGCGCCCTGCTGCGCCGCGGTGGTCTCGCTCGACATGATCGAGCCGAGGAAGACGCCGTGCTCCCCGTCGAAGGCCTCGGTCACCAGCGGCACGGTGGTGGCGCGACGGCCGCCGAACAGGATCGCCGAGATCGGCACGCCCCGCGGATCT
>CAZMHG010000550.1:0-2485 GCA_964565975.1 uncultured Ilumatobacteraceae bacterium
TGTTAGCAGCGTATACATTCTCGTCGAGGGGGCGCGGAGACACATGCATGCAGTCACCATCGTCAACGGCTCGCTGGTCTGGCAGGAGCACGCCGATCCGGTTCCTGGCGCCGGTGAGGTGCTCGTTCGGGTCCGCGCTGCAGGGCTGAACGGCGCCGACCAGTTGCAGGTGCGCGGTCTGTACCCGCCGCCCGCGGGTTCGCCCGGCGACATCCCGGGGCTGGAACTGGCCGGCGAGGTGGTCGCGCTCGGCGCCGGTGTCGAGCGGTTCGCCATCGGCGACCGGGTGATGGCGATCGTCGGCGGCGGCGCCCAAGCCGAGCTGTGCGTCGTCCACCAACGCCACCTCCTGGCGGTACCCGATTCGCTCGGCTGGCCCGAGGCCGGCGGCTTCCCCGAGGTGTTCACCACGGCGTACGACGCGCTGTTCACCCAGGCCGGGCTCTCCGTCGGCGATCGGCTGTGCGTCCACGGTGCGGCCGGCGGCGTCGGGCTGGCCGGTGTCCAACTCGGTGTTGCCGCCGGCGCGCGGGTGGTGGCCACGGTCCGCAACGAGGCGATGCGCGACCAGGTCGGTGCGTTCGGCGCGACCGTCGTCGCCCCCGAGGTGTTCGTCGACCACGGACCGTTCGACGTGATCCTCGAGCTGGTCGGCGGTCCGAACATCCCCGACGACATCCGCTCCCTCGCCACCTGTGGTCGGATCGCGGTGATCGGCACCGGTGGCGGTGCCACCGCCGAGCTGAACCTGCTCGCGCTGATGGCCAAGCGTGGCCGGATCCATGGCTCCACCCTGCGCGCCCGCAGCCTGGAGGACAAGGCCGTCGCCGCGCGGGCGATCGAGCACCACGTGCTTCCGTCGATCGCCAGCGGTGCCGTGGTGGTGCCGGTGGCGGCGACGTACGCGATGTCCGACGCCGCGTCGGCCTACGCCCACTTCGCGGCCGGCGGCAAGCTCGGAAAGATCGTGCTGCTCAACCCGTAGCGCTCGGCGCATCTCACCGCTTCGGGCGATCCGCTTAGCTCTCTTAGGTGTTCCTAACAACTAGTGTGAGGCGATGTTGCGTATCGCGTCAGCAGGAGCCACGACGATCCCCACTGCATCGACACGGCGGTTGGCCGGCCTGGTCGCGCTGCTCGCCGCGGCGTTGCTCGCCGTCCCGACGGCTGCGCGCGCGACGTCCGCGACCGCGGCGACCGCGTCCGCGACGGCGAGCAACACGCCGGGTTCGGCGCCGGAGCTCGACGCAGGCGCGCCCGACCTGGGCCGGGTCGTGTCGCTTGCCGAGGAGTTCGTCCTCGCCGACCTGTTGGCGCTCGGGATCACCCCGGTGGCCAGTACGGCCACGGTCGACGCGGTCGGGTTCCAGGGGATCGAGCAGCACGACACGTCGGCGATCGAGGTGCTGCCGCAGACGACGCTGAACCTCGAGCACCTCGCCGCGTTGCGTCCGGACACGATCGTGACCCTGCAGTTCTGGGTCGACCAGATCGGCGCCGGGGTCCTCGACTCGATGGCAACGGTGATCGTGATCCCCGACGGGTTGTCGGCGGCGGAGGAGATCGCCGCGCTCGGAAAGCTGGTCGGCCGGCCCGAGCACGCGGCGAAGCTGGTCGCCGAGATCGACGCGGCGCGCACCGCGGCGATCGCCGCGGTCGGCACGGGCTGCACCCTGTCGCTTGCCGCGGTGTACCCCGGGCCGTCCGTCGCGGCATTCGTCGACGGGCCGTGGGCGATCCCGGAGTCGTTCCAGGCCGTCGGCTGCTCGTTGATCCCCGGGCCGAACGAGGCCGCGCCCGACCGCAACGGACGAGCCTTCCTCTCGGACGAGCAACTCGGGCTGCTCAGCCAGCCGCTGCTGGTGCTGATGCAGAACGACCACGTCGAGGGCGAGTCGGCGTCGCTGGAGCAGGTGATGGCGACGCCGATCTGGAAGACCCTCCCGGCCGTGAACGGCGGCCGTGTCGTGGTGGTCGACCGGCTCGGGTTCCCGGGCGCCGAGGGGCAGGTTCGGTTCTATCGACAGCTGCCGGGCATCCTCGGTCGCTGACGCGGCGATCGGCGCATGCTGCCAAGATCGCTGTACGACATGATGTAGGTATGCCTAACATCATCGCCATGGTTCAGGATGTCGCCGTCGCCGTGGCCGTCGCCGTCGCCGTCGAGGTCGTGTGACCCGTTCCCGGAGCGCAGGTCGCGCGAGGCCGATCGGACGGTTCGCCATGTGCGCCACGGTCATCGCGTGCGCCGCAGTACCCGCCGCCGCTGCCGCGCCGTCGAGCACCGCGAGCACGCCGGGCACGACGAGCGCCGCGACCCCCTCGGGGACGCCGGGCACGACGAGCACGACCGCCGGCGACGCGCCCGGCGCGCTGCCGATCACCTACGTGGATGCCCGTGGGGTCACGGTCACGGTCACGTCGACGGCGCGGCTGATCCCGATCGACGGCGACGTCGCCGAGGTCGTCTTCGCCCTCGGCCTCG
>CAZMHG010000551.1:0-2480 GCA_964565975.1 uncultured Ilumatobacteraceae bacterium
GAGGGCGCGGGCAACGCCGACGAGCTTCTGGCGGCCGAGGCTGAGCTCGCCCGGCCGGCGGTGGGCGACGTCGGACAAGCCGATGAGGGCGAGCACCTCGTCGTCGGCGCCGGCGGCCCCGTTGCGGCGACAGCCGAACACGTCGGTCACCATCCCCCTCCACCCGCCGTGCTGGGTGGTGACCGCCAGGTTCTCGGCGACGGTCAAGTCGGCGAACAGCTCGCCGGCCTGCCACGTGCGGGCCAGCCCGGCCCGGCGGCGGCGAAACGCGCTGAGCCGGTCGACCCGTCGACCGTCGAGCCAGACCTCGCCGGTCGACTCGGCGAACCCGGTGACGGCGTCGACGAAGGTGGTCTTGCCGGCGCCGTTGGGGCCGATCAGGCCGACGATCTCGCCGGCCGCGATCGACACGTCAACCCCGTCGTTGGCGACGACACCGCCGTAGCGGACCGTCAGCCCGCGGGTCTCCAGGATCGGCGTCGTCGGATCAGGCGTGGCCATGTCGCCGCCTCAGGTCAGCAGTGAGGTCACCGGCAAGCTGACCGGCGAGGTCGCCCGGCGCTGCGAGGGCCTGGCGACGCACCAGAGCGCGGGACGGCAGGAGTCCGCCAACTCGGTGGCGTAGACGGACAAGGCCGCCGGCGATCCCGATCGGGTTGAGCACGGCCGTCAGCACCAGGGCGAGCGCGGCGATCAGGTTGTAGTACTTGCCGGCGTCGAGCGTGGTGTCGAGGAAGGTGGCGGCGACGCCGAGCGGGGCGAGCAGTCCGGCAATGATCGCCCCGGTGATGCTGGTGATCCCCGACGCGTAGACGGTGCACAGCAGGGCGAGGCAGACGATCAGGCTGAACGACTCGACCGACAGCTGCGAACGGCTGTAGCCGATCAGGCAGCCGCCGATCCCGGCGAGGAACGCCGACACCGCGAACCCGAGCAGCTTGGTCGACGCCACGTCGATGCCCGCCGAAGCGGCGGCGCGCTCGTTGGAACGCACGGCGAGGAAGGCGCGGCCGGTCTGACCGCTCATCAACCTCGCCGTCACCCACGCCAGCGCGCCGACCACGACGATCACCGTCAACCCGAACCCGACCGTGGCGATCGTCGTGCCGTGGCGGACCGACAGGTCGATCCCGAACAGCGTCGGGTCCTGGATGACGTTGCCCTCGAACGGCGTGAACGCCGGGTTGCCGAACACGAAGTTCTGCAGCACCAACGCGCCGGCCATCGTCACGACGGCGAGGTAGGCGCCGCGGATGCGCAACGCCGGCACGCCGACGATCACCCCGACGACGGTGGCCCCGAGCGTCGGGATCACGAAGCTGAACGGGAACGCGATCCCCCAGTCGGTCGTGGCCCGCGACAGCAGGAAGCCGCCAGTGCCGGCGAAGGCCATCGACGCCAGTGAGATCTGCCCGAGGTAGCCGCTGAGGACCACGAGCGACAGGGCGATCAACGACATGACCATCGAAGTGATCACCCCGAACCGCCAGCTCCCGCTGGTGAACAGCACCGCCGCCACCGCCGCGGCGAGCGTCGCCAGACCGGGCAGCAGGCGGGTGGTCGGCGGGGTGACCGGTGGGAGGCGCGCCGTCGTGATCCCGCCGCGCGCCGGCATCGCACGACCGTTGACGAACAGGGCGATGACCACGATGACGAACGGGACCGTGTCGCCGAAGCCAGCTTGGGCCCACGACGGCCAGAAGTCGAACGTAGCCAGCCACAGCAACAACGACTGGAAGCAGCCGATCGCGACCCCGGCCGCGCAGGCCACCGACATCGACCTGAGCCGGGCGATCAGCGCTGCGGCCAGCGCCGGCAGGACATAAAACGTGTAGCTCAACGTGTCGACGCCGATGATCGACGAGCCGAGGATCGCGATCATGCCGGTCGCCGCGCCGGTGACCACCCACACGGCCGCGGCGAGGCGGTCCGGGGAACGTCCGGTGAGCATGAGCGCCACCTCGTCCTCCGAACCGGCTCGTGTCGCCGTGCCGGCCCGGGTGAAGCGGAAGTAGGCGGCGAAGAACGCGGCGACGGCGACGGCAAGGCCGAGCATCCACAGGTCACCCCACGACGCCTGGGCGCCGAACAGGTCGAAGGTGGTCGTCGGCAGCACGTTGGCGGCACTGGCGCCGACCGTGTCGAAACGCAGCGGCACGAGGCTGGCGACCAGCAGCATCATCCCCACCGAAGCGACCACCTGCGACAGCGCCGGCGCGGCGCGCAGCGGGCGCAGCACCAGCAGGTGGGTGAGCGTCGCCAGCGCCGCCGCGCTGGTGACGCCCACGCCGACGACCATCGTGGTCGGCGCCGGCCCGGAGGTGAGCTCGACCGAGCCGATCGGCAGGACGAGCCGTCCCGACCGGGCCAGCTCGGCGGACACCCACACGCCCCACAGGGCGATCGAGCCCTGTGCGAAGTTCAGCACTCCGGTCGCCGCATGCACGGCGACGAGCGACGACGCCATCACCGCGTACACC
>CAZMHG010000552.1:0-2474 GCA_964565975.1 uncultured Ilumatobacteraceae bacterium
ACGCCGCCGAACGGCTGGTGTCCGCCGGCGTCACGAGCATCCTCAACTTCGCGCCGGTCGGGTTGTCCGTTCCCCGCCAGATCGAGGTCCGCCAGGTGGACCTGGCGGCCGAGCTGCAGATCCTGTGCTACCACGAGCAACGCCGTGGTGGTCCGGTCGCGTTGAGCAGCATCAACACGCTGGGCTCGCGGCGCCCGGCGAGCGCGTAGGCCGACGATGTCCATCGTCGTCATCGGCATCGACCACCACACCGGGGCGCTGGCGCTGCTCGAGCGCGTCGCCGTGCCGGCCGACGCGTTGCCCAAGGCGATCGCCGGGTTGGTCGCCAAGCCGAACATCCGCGAAGCGGTCGTGCTGAGCACGTGCAACCGGACCGAGGTGTACGCCGTCGCCGAGAAGTTCCACGGCGCGTTCGGCGACATCCGCGACTTCTTCTGCGAGTTGGGCGGGCTCGACCCGATGGAGCTGGCCCCGCACCTGTACAGCCAGCACGACGACGCGGCGATCGCCCATCTGTTCGAGGTCGCCAGCGGGCTGCAGTCGGCGGTGCTCGGCGAGAGCGAGATCCTCGGTCAGGTCCGTCATGCGTGGGAGCGGGCCCAGGCCGAAGGCGGGGCGCGCAGCACGCTGAACCTGCTGTTCCGCCATGCACTGGAGACCGGCAAGCGGGCACGCACCGAGACGGCGATCGGCCGCGGCACGGCCAGCGTCAGCCACGCCGCCGTGGAGATGGCCGTCGCCCGGCTCGGCGCGCTCGACGGCCGCCGGGTGTTGATCGTCGGCGCGGGGGAGATGGGTGCCGGCATCGCCGTCGCCTTGCGCCGCGCCGGTGCCGGGTCGATCACCGTCGTCAGCCGCACGGTCGACCGGGCGGCGGCACTTGCCGGTCGCGTCGACGGCCGCGTGGTGCCGTTCTCGTCGTTGCCCGCGTGCCTCGCCGACGCCGACCTCGTCCTGACCTGCACGGGTGCGGGCGACGTCGTCGTCGACCGCGACATGCTCGCGTCGGCGCGCACCGGGCCGGCCGCACCGGTGCTGATCGTCGACATCGCCGTGCCACGTGACGTCGCCGCCGATGTGGCCACGCTGCCGGGCGTGACGCTGCTGAACCTCGACGACCTGCGCGACTGGGCCGCGGCCGGCTTGGCGGCGCGCGCCGCAGAGGCCTCGGATGTGCAGCAGATCGTGCGCACCGAAGTGGAGCACTTCGTGATGGAGAGCACGGCACGCCAGGCCGCGCCGCTCGTCGCCCAGCTGTACGAGCGCGCCGACGACGTCCGCCGTGCCGAGGTCGGCCGCCACGCCGGCCGCCTCCGCGCGCTCACCCCTGATCAGCACGACGCGATCGAGGCGCTGACCCGCGGCATCGTCGCCAAGCTGCTGCACCGGGTCTCGGTCCGGTTGAAGGACGACGCCGGCACACCGATGGGCGAGCGCAACGCGGCCGCGGTGCGCGATCTGTTCGACCTCGACTGACCGCCGACTGGGCCGACGCATCCGATGAGCACCGACGGACAGCGCCTCGTGCGCATCGCCACCCGGGCCAGCGCCCAGGCACTCGCCCAAGCCGGTGTCGTCGCCGATGTGCTGCGCGCCGCCCACGTCGGGCTGGACATCGAGCTGGTGCACGTGGAGACGACCGGGGACCAGCGCCAGGACGTGGCGCTGCACACGATCGGCGGGCAGGGGGTCTTCGTCAAGGAGATCCAGCGTGCCGTCCTCGACGGCCGTGCCGACCTGGCCGTGCACAGCGCCAAGGACGTGCCGTCCACCCCGGTCGACGGCCTGCACATCGCCGCGTTCGCGGCGCGGCGCGACGCACGCGACGCGCTGGTCGGGCGTGGCCTGGCCGAGTTGGGCGAGGGCGCCACCGTGGCCACCGGATCGGTGCGCCGGCGGGCCCAGCTCCGCGCCGCCCGTCCTGATCTGCAGTTCGTCGAGCTCCGCGGCAACATCCACACCCGGCTGGGCAAGGTTCCGGCCGACGGGGCGATCGTGATGGCAGTCGCCGCGTTGCAGATCCTCGGGCTTACCGAGCGCATCGCCGAGCGGCTGCCGGCAGACGGGTTCGTGCCCGCACCGGGCCAGGGCGCGGTCGCCGTCGAGTGCCGCGCCGCCGACGACGTGGCCACCCGGCTGTGCGCCGTGGTCGACCACCTGCCCACCCGGCGGGCGGTCGAGACCGAGCGGGCCTTCCTCGCCGAGCTCGGCAGCGGCTGTTCGCTCCCCCTCGGCGCGCACGTCGCCGGTGGTGTGCTGCACGCGTTCCTCGCCGATCCGGCGACGGGTCGCGTCGTGCGCGAGGCGCTGGTGCTGCCGTCTCGCGCCGACGCCGCGCTCGACGGGGCGCGGGCCTGCGCGTCGCGCCTGGCGCGGCACCTCGGGGCGCGGTGACCGACACGCCCGGTGATCGCCGGTTGACCGGCCGGCGGGTGGTCGTCACCCGGGCCGCCGAGCATGCCGCCGACCTGGCC
>CAZMHG010000553.1:0-2474 GCA_964565975.1 uncultured Ilumatobacteraceae bacterium
ACCGTGTCGTTGTCGGTCGCCTCGACGTGGAACTCGAAATCGTCGCCGACCGCGGCACGGAAGCGTTCCAGCTGGTCGGTAGCCAGGTGGTAGTAGCCGCTGCCGGCGGCCATCTCCGTGGCCGAGAAGCTGACGAAGTACACCGTGCCTGCCTGGGATTCGCCGACCGCGCCGATGTTCTCCTTGTACGGCGTCTTGTCCTTGGCGAAGCGCACGTCACGGTTCGGCCGGAACACGTGGAACGGCCCGTACGCGCCGAGCGTCTCGAGCAGCGCGGTGAACGGACCCTTGATGTAGGCCTGGTAGTCGGCCGAATGGGCCTGCCAGTAGGTCCGGGAGTTGTCGGCTGCCAGACCTTCGTAGAAGGCGACGGCCTCGGCGGGAAAACCGCGAAACGGAAGCGGCACGCCCTAGCGCCGGCTGTTCAGCCGGGCGAGCAGGCGGAGCAGCTCGAGGTACAGCCAGACGATCGTCACGAGCAGGCCCATCGCCGCGAACCACTCCATCCCCTTGGGAAGGCGGTTGTTCGCGCCGCGCTCGATGAAGTCGAAGTCGAGCGACAGGTTGAGCGCGGCGAGCCCTGCGGCGAGGATGCTGAACCCGATGCCGAGCATGCTGCCGTCGGTGGGGCTGAGGAACGACACGCTCTTGCTCCAGATCAGGTTGATCACGAACGAGACCAGGTAGAAGACCATCAACCCGGCGGTCGCGCCGATCACGACCCGGCGCATCCGGTTGGTGACCTTCAGGATCCGGCTGCGGTGCAGAAAGAGCATCACCGCGAACACGGCGAGCGTGGCGCCCGCAGCCTGCAGGACGATGCCGTCCTGGAAGTACTCGTAACGGCGGCTGACGACGCCGAGGAAGAACCCTTCGGCGATCGCGTACACCGGTGCGAGGAACCTGGCCCAGTGCGGACGGAAGCTGGAGGCGATGACGGCGGCGAACCCGACGATCACCCCGACGATCGCCAGGCCGGGGAACGACGGCACGCCGTTGGTCGTGTCACCCGACGTGGCCTGCGTCCAGCCGACGACCGCGGTGATGAGCAGCAGGACGAGCAGGACGCCCGTGGCCGAGGCAGTGCCGCGCACGGTCATCGTGGTGGAGTCCCAGTGCGAGATCGGCCCGTCGGTGATCGGTGTGCCGGGCTGCACGGTGGGTGCCGGCCAGCCGTTGGCCGGGGCGATGGTGGTGGAACGCGCCGACGTGTCGGGCGCGCCCCAACCCGGATCCGCGGCCGCCTTGCGGAAGGACCCGTCGTTGAGCAAAGGGTTCGACATCGAGACCACCTTTCGTTGCAGGCGTGCCACGTGCGGGGTGGTGACACGTGCAGGTCGTGACGGAGGCGACGCTATCCGGTCTCCGTCACCGCCGGGCGCCGCACCGCCGGCCTGTCACCCAGTTCTCACCCGGCGCCCGAACCCGCCGACGCGGTCGGTGTGTGACCGATGACGCGGTCGGTATCCTGCCTCGCACCGAAGGAACAACCGCACAAGGCGCCACCGTCCGTGCGGTTCCCCAGGCGAGTCGGAAGAGGAGGTCCGCCGTGGCAAAGGATCGCGTCGAGCGCGACGAAGAGGACCTCGTCCGCTTGTACCTCACCGACATCGGCCAGTACCTGCTGCTCACCAAGGACGACGAGGTCCGTCTGGCCAAGCAGATCGAGAGCGGCAAGCACGCCGCGGCCGAACTGGAACAGATCGGCAAGGACATCTCGGCGACCAAGAAGCGCGAGCTTCGCCGGTCGGCGAAGGAGGGCGAGGACGCCGAGCGGGCCTTCGTCCAGTCCAACCTGCGGTTGGTCGTGTCGATCGCCAAGAAGTACCAGGCCTCCGGCCTGCCCCTGCTCGACCTGATCCAGGAGGGCAACCTCGGCCTGATGCACGCGGTCGAGAAGTTCGACTGGCGCAAGGGCTTCAAGTTCTCCACGTACGCGACGTGGTGGATCCGCCAGGCGATCACACGTGGCATCGCCAACACCGGGCGGACCATCCGCCTGCCCGTGCACGCCGGCGACACGTTGGCCCGCCTGCAGAAGGCGCGCAGCCGCCTGGAGCTCAAGCTCGGCCGCCCGGCCACCCTGGCCGAACTGGCCAAGGAAGTCGAGATGCCCGAGGACAAGGTGACCGAGGCACTGCGCTTCGCCGCCGAGCCCCTCTCGCTCAGCGAGCCGTTGCGCGAGGACGGCGACGCCGAACTGGGCGACGTGGTCGAGGACCGGTCCGCCGAGTCGCCGTTCGAGGTGGCAGCCACGGCGTTGCTGCCCGAGGAGATCAGCCGCCTGCTGGCCCCGCTGGACGAGCGCGAGCGCGAGATCCTCAAGCTGCGCTTCGGGCTGGACCGCGGCGAGCCGCGCACGCTCGAGGAGGTCGGCGAGCACTTCAACCTGACCCGCGAGCGCATCCGCCAGATCGAAGCCCGGGCGATGAGCAAGCTGCGCCACCCGTCCAGCGACACCGGCGCCCGCGACC
>CAZMHG010000554.1:0-2469 GCA_964565975.1 uncultured Ilumatobacteraceae bacterium
ACACCCGAGGTCGTACACCTCGAGGGAGTCGGCTGATGGTGCTGGCGCGGGCGTACTCGGTGGCGGTGCGCGGCCTCGACGGGGAGATCGTCGAGATCGAGGCCGACATCACCTCCGGGCTGCCGGGCGTGCATCTGGTCGGCCTGCCCGACGCCGCGTTGCAGGAGTCGCGCGACCGGGTGCGCGCGGCGATCACCAACTGCGGCAACGCCTGGCCGATGTCACGGCTGACGCTGGCGCTGTCACCGGCGACGCTGCCGAAGATGGGATCCGTCTACGACATCGCCTTGGCTTCCGCGGTGTTGTCGGCAAGCCGCAAGAAGGCGTGGCATCGGCTCGAGAAGACGGTCCTGCTGGGGGAATTAGCCCTCGACGGTCGGGTCCGGCCCGTTCACGGTGTGCTGCCCGCGGTACTGGCCGCCAAGCGGCAGGGCTGGCAGACCGTGGTGGTGCCGGTCGGCAACCTCGCCGAAGCCAGCCTGGTCGACGGCGTCGAGGTGCTGGGTGTGCGCTCGCTGCGTCAGCTGCAGGGGTGGCTGGGCGGCGCCTACCGTCTCGAGGAACGCGTCGACCCCCTACCGCCCACGACGGAGCCGGTCGCCGACCTTGCCGACATCGTGGGACAGTTCCAGGCCCGCTTCGCCGTCGAAGTCGCGGCCGCCGGCGCGCATCACCTGATGCTCACCGGCCCGCCCGGGGTCGGCAAAACAATGCTCGCCCAACGACTCCCGGGACTGCTGCCGGACCTCACCGAGAGCGAGGCGCTCGAGGTCACGGCGATCCACTCGGTGGCCGGTCAACTGTCCGACACCACACCGCTGATCACCCGACCGCCGTTCATCGCGCCGCATCACTCATCGAGCGTGGCGGCGCTCGCGGGCGGCGGATCCGGCATGGCGCGACCGGGTGCGGTCAGCCGCGCACATCGAGGTGTGCTGTTTCTGGACGAATGCGCCGAAATTCGGACCAGCGTGCTGGAGGCGCTGCGAACACCGTTGGAGGACGGCGAGATTCGGCTCGCCCGCCGTGATGGCGTGGCACGCTACCCGGCGCGCTTTCAGCTCGTCCTGGCGGCGAACCCGTGCCCGTGCGCGCCGGCCGACCCCAAGGACTGCATCTGTTCATCACTGCAGCGGCGCCGCTACCTCGGCAAGTTGTCGGGCCCACTGCTGGACCGGGTGGACCTGCGGGTGCCGATGTACACCATCCGCGCGGGCGCCTTCGCGGCCGAGCCGGCCGAAAGCACCGCCCAGGTCCGTGCCCGGGTGGCGCAGGCGCGCGCGGCGGCGGCGGAGCGTTGGCGCAAGCGTGGTTTCACCACGAACGCCGAAGTCACCGGCGCGGTGCTGCGCCGGCATTTCCGTCTCGGTACGGCGGCGATGGCACCGGTCAGGGCCGCGGTCGACCGGGGGCTGCTCAGCTTCCGTGGTGTTGATCGCTCGCTGCGGGTCGCGTGGACGCTGGCGGATCTCGGCGGCCGCACGACGCCGAATGTCGACGACGTGTCGACCGCCCTGAGCTTTCGGCAGACGGAGCTCAAAGCATGAGCCGGGACAGCCTGCGCGCCTGGGCGTATCTCTCCCGAGTCGCCGAGCCGCCGTGTGACGAACTGGCGTCGCTGATCACCTCGGTCGGTCCGGTCGAAGCCGCCGATCGCGTTCGCCGGGGCGAGGTGCCGGCAGGTCTGGCCGAGCGAACCGTCGCCCGGCGGGATATCGACTGTGCTGCAGACGATCTCGACGCGCTGGACCGCCGCGGTGGCCGGCTGGTCACCCCTGGCGACGACGAGTGGCCGGTGCTCGCGTTCGCGGCCTTGCGCGGAACGGCGTTGCGCGACAATCCGCAAGCGCGACCACCGTTGGCGTTGTGGGTGTTGGGGCCGGCCAGGCTCGATGAGGTGGCCGAGCGTTCCGCCGCAATCGTGGGAACCCGCGCCGCCACTGCCTACGGGGAACATGTGGCCGCCGAATTGTCGGCCGGGCTGGCCGAACACGATGTCAGCGTCATCTCGGGCGGCGCCTATGTTCTTTAGCGTGTCGTCCTGTTGTTGATGACATGTTTGTAGTTAACTTCCGGGCGTGCGAACAGCGCTTTTGCCGGGTCAGTGGCTGGTTTTCGGCTACGAACCGCACCTTGTGCGGGATATTGCTGTCGATGACGAACTGTTGGTCGCAAATCGAGACCGTCTTGCGTTGCTCGCTGAAGGTGGGAGCTGTATCGGCAGACCGTTTCTGATCGGTCCCGACGGCCGGGCTGATGCCCGGGTGAACGGCTTTTTTAGTTCGCCACGAATGCGTTCGAGGTCGCCCTTGACGTGGGCGAAGTACGCCCAGTCGCTGTCAATGTGGTTCAACTTCCTTCACGTGTTGGGGCGGTCCTGGGATGAGGCGACCGTTGATGATGCGGAGAGTTTCAAGGAGTGGCGGATCACCGATTCGCGGAATCCGTCACGGGTCGAGCCGAGCACTT
>CAZMHG010000555.1:0-2448 GCA_964565975.1 uncultured Ilumatobacteraceae bacterium
CGGCCTTCGGCCGGCCCAGCTGCCATGCGTCTCACGGGAACCGTGTCGACGCATGCGTGGAGGGGGATCGCGGAGCGCCCCCTCCACACCACCCCCATCGCCGGGTTGGCCGCTACAGTCCGCGCCGATGCGAACACTGATCGACCAGGGCCATGTGCTGTCAACTGGGTTGGAGGCGATCCGCACCCAGTACTCGGTGCCGGCGTCGTTCCCCCCGGACGTGCTGGCCGCGGCGGAGGCCGCTGCGCACCGGCAGCAGGGCAGCGAACACACCGACCGTACCGCTTGGCCGTTCGTGACGCTCGACCCGGCCAGCAGCACCGACCTCGACCAGGCGTTCACGATCGAGCGTGGCAGCGGCGACGACCTGCTGCTGCACTACGCGATCGCGGACGTGGCGTGGTTCGTGCAACCCGGCGACGCGCTCGACGCCGAGGCGTGGACGCGCGGGAACACCCTCTACCTGCCCGACGGCAAGGCCGGGCTGTACCCGCCGGCGCTCGCCGAGGGTGCGGCCAGCCTGCTGCCCGACGGCCCGCGCCCGGCGGTGGTGTTCCACGTGCGGATCGCCACCGACGGGCACTCCACGCTGGACGGCGTGGAACGGTGCATCGTGCGCAGCCGGGCCAAACTGGGCTACGAGACGGTCCGGTCCTCGGACCTTCCGGCCGGCTTCGACGAGTTGTACCGGCGGGCCGGCGCCGCCGAGCAGGCGCGTGGCGCGGCGCGCGTCGACCCGGCCGAGCAGGACGTCGTCGCCACGGTCGACGGGTTCGAGCTTGCCTTCCGTCCCCGCCGGGTCACCGAGGATCAGAACGCGGCGCTGTCGCTGTCGGCGAACATCGCCGTCGCCGAGGCGCTGTATGCCGCGCACACCGGGCTGTTCCGGGTGATGGCCCCGCCCGACGATCGGCATGTCAAGCGCCTTCGCCACACGGCGGCGGCGTTCGGGGTGGAGTGGCCCGCCGGGACGAGCCTGCACGACTTCCAGCGTTCGCTCGATCCCGGCCAGGCGCGCCAGGCGGCGATGATGCTGGCGATCCGCCGCACCGGAACGGGCGCTTCCTACGCGCCGTATGCCGAGGGTGTGCGCCCGTGGCACGACGCAATCGCGGCGACCTATGCGCACGCCACGGCGCCGCTGCGCCGTCTGGCCGACCGGTACGTGATCGAGGCGGCGCGCGCCGTGGCTGCCGGGCAGGCGGTACCCGACGCGGTGACCGCCGCGTTCGCCCGGCTCCCGAAGGTGATGGACGCGGCCGAGGCGCTCGGCAGCCAACTCGAGCGGGCCGTCGTCGACCTGGCCGAGGCCGTCACCTTGCGCGGTCTGGTCGGTACGTCGTTCGCCGCCACGGTGACCGACGTCGACGAGCGCGGCGCGCGCATCCAGCTGTGCGACGAACCCGTGGTCGCCCGGGTCACCGCCCACGGCGTGCAGCCGGGCGACCGGGTCACGGTGCGGCTGGACGCCGCCGATCCGGCGACCCGCAGCCTGACGTTCACCCGGTTGGCGTAGCCCGGCGGGTCACGCGGCGATCCGCAGCACCCCCTTGGCGAACGACAGCACGTACAACTCGCCGTCGGGGCCCTCGCGAACAGCGACGACCGTCTCGCTGGCGGCGAGCACGATGGCCTCGCCGATCGTGTCGCGGTCGGCGGGGACGGCCCGGATCTCGCCGTTGCAGTCGTCGGAGAACAGGTACCAGCCGCGCAGCGCAGGGATCGCCGAGCCGCGGTACACCGCGCCGCCGCTGATCGAGCAGCCGTGGTCGTGGCTGTACTCGTGGACCGGCATCGTGACGCCGTCGGTCGGCTGGTCGTCGTTGAACCGGTGCGTGCCCTCGTAGGCGCTCCACCCGAAGTTGAGGCCGCGCCCGGCGCCCAGCCCGGTGGACGGGTTGGCGCGGGCGACGTCGACCTCCTCCCAGTCGCCCTGGCCGACGTCGGCGATCCACAGGTCGCCCGTCGGCCGGTCGAAGGCGATCCGCCACGGGTTGCGCAGCCCGAAGGACCACACCTCCGCGGCCACGCCGCCCGTTGCGGCGAACGGGTTGTCGGCCGGCGCCGGAGCCCTGCCGGCCGCGGCAACGGCATCAAGGTTGCCGACGTCGAGGCGGATGATCTTGCCGAGCGGGTCGCCGAGGTCGAGCGCCCGGCGGTCCGGGTCGCCCGCCGATCCGCCGTCGCCGAGCGTGATGTACAACATGCCGTCAGGCCCGATCGCCAGGTCGCCGCCGTTGTGGTTCGGGTAGGGCTGGTCGGCGCTGAACACGTGGATCGGGTGGGCAGTGTCGAACGTGCCATCCGCCGCCACGGCGTAGGCCTCGACCTGGGTGTTGCCCTCGGTGTCGGTGAAGTCGAGGAACGCGTGCGTGCCGTCGGGGCTGAACGCCAGGCCGAGCAAGCCCTGCTCGTTGCCCGACGAGATGCGGTCGTGGATGTCGGCCA
>CAZMHG010000556.1:0-886 GCA_964565975.1 uncultured Ilumatobacteraceae bacterium
CACCCGCTCCGGTGGCTTGGGCATGATCGGGATCGGTAGCGCGGGGTCAACCGCGCTGCTGCAGCGGGAACTCGCGTACCTCTCGGACGTTGACAGCCCGTTCGGCATTGGATTGATCGGCTGGGGAGTGCGGGTCGAGCCCGCCCTTCTAGAGGCTGCCCTGGCGTCGCGGCCTGCGTTGCTGTCGGTGAGTTTCGGCGAGGACTGGTCATGGGTGGAACGCGCCCGAGGCAGTGGGTCCGTCACCGCAACTCAAGTCGCTGACCTCGACGGCGCACTGAGGGCCGTCGACGCCGGGGTTGCGGTGCTGGTGGCCCGCGGCGCGGAGGGCGGCGGGCACGGCCAGCCGCTGAGGGGGACTCTGCCGCTGCTTCGCGAGCTTCTCGAACGGGTGGACGTGCCGGTGCTGGCTGCTGGGGGCATCGCATCCGGGCGCTCCCTCGCCGCGGCCCTGGCAGCCGGGGCATCCGGAGCGTGGATAGGCACCGCGTTCGCCGCCTGTCGTGAATCCACTCTCTCCGACGCCGCGCGCGAGGCGATGATCGCAGCGGACGGTACCGACACCGTCGTCACCCGGGCTTTCGACATCGCGCTGGGCTACCCGTGGCCCGCTTCGATGCCCGAACGGGTGATCGGTAACGGGTTCACCGACGCCTGGCACGGCCGCGAGCATGAGTTGGCCGCCGACCATGGCGCGCTCGCCCACGTGCGTACCGCCATCGCTGACGGCGACTACCGACTGGCGCCGGTCAACGCCGGCCTGGGCGTCGGCGACGTCGTCGCCGTCGAACCCGCGGCCGCCGTCATCGCACGACTCTGCGCGGAAGCCTGGGACGCCCTGCGGCGCTGACCACGACTGAACCGACCGACCGACGACCAACCCGCT
>CAZMHG010000556.1:896-2445 GCA_964565975.1 uncultured Ilumatobacteraceae bacterium
AGAACCGGCCGAAACATTCAACCCCAAACCAAAAGGAACTTTTTAGAACAACGAGTGCACCACTGCGAACTCGACCGCGGGCATGCGTCGTATCTCGACACGACACCCTCCCGCAACTTTGGCTGGAGCAGGGTCTACTCAGGGCAGCTTGGCCACAGTCAGCAAGATGGCTGAGTCCTCGAGCGCCAGCACCCCATGGCGGGCATTAGGAATTTCCAGCAGGTCACCGGACCGCCCCTCCCATGCGTTGCCTTCGGATGTCAGGCGGACCCGTCCCCGCAACACATGCAACGTGGCTTCTCCAGGGTTGTTGTGTTCGCGTAGCTCAGCGCCTTTAATCATGCCCACCACCGTCTGGCGCAGCACTCGCTCATGACCGCCGACTACCGTGTCGGAGGCAACTCGCCCGCCGTGTGCGGCAGCCAGTTCGAGCTGCTGGGCGGCCAGCGCGTCGAGCGAAAATCGTTGCACGGAAATCAGTATGTCACCCGCGAAGTTCATTCAGATGGTCGGCTGGGTGCCGACTATCCGGCGTCTTCGGCCGAGTCGGGGTTCTGTGCCCACAGGTCCGGCCCGAACACTTCGTAGTGAATCCGTTCGCCTGAGATGCCCTTGTCGAGCAGGGCCCTGCGGGTTGCCCGCATGAACGGCAGGGGACCGCACATGAAGACGGTGGCGTCAGAGGGGATCTGGATGTCTGAGAGATCCATGTAGCCGGGTAGGGCCGGATGCAGGGTGGGTGCGGACTCGGCGTCCTCCTCGTACCAGTTCTGCGCCTTGGCGTCGCCCATGGCCAGCACCTGGCGGCGCAGGTGGGCGTACAAGGCGTGGTTGCGATGTGAGGTGTCGGCGTGGAAGATCCGCACTTGGCGGTCGGGCTGACGGCGCGAGAGGTCCTCGACGATGGCCGCGATCGGTGTGATGCCGATACCGGCCGAGACCAGCACCAGGGGGCCGTCGGACTCATCGAGTATCAGATCACCGCATGGCTGCGAGACATCCAGAACGGCGCCGGGTTTGGCGTTGTCGCCCAACCAGTTCGACACCTGGCCGTCTGGAGCCCCGCCGACGCCACGGACACGCTTGATGGTCACCCGGAGCGAGTCGCCGCGGGGTCCGGATGAGATCGTGTATTGACGTGGCTGCCGCTCGCCGCTGGGTAGGTCGACGGCGATCGCGACGTACTGGCCCGTGTGATGTTCGGGGGTCTTTCCCTCAACGGGCGCGAGGATCAGCGAGAAAATTTCCGGGCTCTCGTCGAGTCGCTCGACGACCCGGTACTTGCGCCACGGCCGTTCGGGGTCGGTACCGCCCAGCGCGTAAAGTTTGGCTTCCTCGGCGATGAGCTGACAGCCGAAGAGCCAGTAGACCTCATCCCATGCGGCGGCAATATCGGGGGTGACGGCCTCGCCGAGGACGTCACCAATTGCCCACATGAGGTGGTGGCCGACAATCGGATACTCGTACGACTTGATCCCCAGTGACACGTGCTTATGGGCGATCCGGCGCATGACCGGACCGAAGTCGGGCGCGTCCGGGTCGATGAGGT
>CAZMHG010000557.1:0-2443 GCA_964565975.1 uncultured Ilumatobacteraceae bacterium
ATGCGGCTCGTCGGCTACTTCGTCGCCGTGGCCGAGGAGTTGCACTTCGGCCGCGCCGCGGCGCGCCTGCACATCTCCGCGCCGCCGCTCTCGCAGCGGATCCGCGAGCTGGAGCACGCGCTCGGGTTCCGCCTGTTCGAACGCACCAGCCGGGCTGTCTCGCTGACCGAGCAGGGGCAGGCGCTGCTGCCCGCGGCCCGGGCGCTGCTCGACGCGGCGTCGCGGTTCACGCTGGTCTCCGGCGATGTCCGCGCGACGGCCACCTCGGTCCGGCTGGCCTTCAGCCACGGCAGCGAGGGCCCGGCGATGGCCGCGGTGGGCGCGTTCCACGTCGCCCAACCGCAGTACGCGGTCCGCGCCGACGGGATGACGTCGCGGCGGATCTACGAGTCGATCGTCGCCGGTGTCCTCGACATCGGCGTCGCCCGCCGCCCCTCACCCGCCGACCGCCGGCTGGCGACGGTGGCCCTTGCCGGCGTCAACGTGGACCTGATCGCCGTCCCGGCGGGAGATCCGCTGGCCGCGCGGCGGCGCCTGAAGGTCACCGACCTGGACGGCCGGCCGATGCTGCTGGTGGACGCCGCCGACTCGCCCGCCGTGCATGCCGACACGCTCGCCTTCTTCGAGTCGCACGGGGTGCGGCCGCGCTTTCGGACCATGTCGGCGACGCAGATCGAACGGGCCCTCGACATGGTCGCCGCCGGTTCGGGGTACTCGTGGTTGAACGGCTGGCAGGCCGATGCCGCCCGCCGCCGGCGCGATGTGCGTGTCGTGCGTGTCGCCGAGCCGGCGCGGCGCGACGAGTTCCTCGTCGTCCACCGCGCCGGCGAGCACGGGGCGTGGCTGGCCACGATGCTCGACGCGCTGCAGCGGGCCGCGGCGGGCGCGAATGCCAAGATGCACACGTGAGCGGGGGACAGGAGCACCGGGAATGAGCGCTTTGCGCCTGGACGGCAAGGTGTGCGCGGTGACCGGCGCCACCGGGATTGCCGCGGCGAGCGCGCGACGGATGGTCGCCGAGGGTGCCCAGGTCTTCGTCGTCGCCCATCTCGCCGAGCAATGCGCGGCGCTGGCCGAGGAACTGCCGATCCACTGGTACGTCGCCGATGTGTCCGACGAGGAGCAGACGCAGGCAGCGTTCGCCGAGTGCATGCGCCACTTCGGCCGGCTCGACGGGTTGTTCGCCGTGGCTGGTGGGAGCGGGCGCCCGCTCGGCGACGGCGTGCTGCACGAGATCACCCTCGACGCCTGGAACGCGACGCTCGCGCTGAACCTCACTACC
The DNA here is from genome assembly GCA_964565975.1 of uncultured Ilumatobacteraceae bacterium. Classification (GTDB taxonomy): domain Bacteria; phylum Actinomycetota; class Acidimicrobiia; order Acidimicrobiales; family Ilumatobacteraceae; genus JAKOUY01. The sequence goes on from CAZMHG010000557.1 coordinate 1,283, forward strand.
GGTTTCCTGCCGGCGCGTGAGGCGACTCGGATCATGCTCGGCCAACACACCGGCGGATCGATCCTCGTCACCGCCAGCACGGTCGCGTTGTGGCCGTCGCCCGGCCACTTCGACATCCATGCCTACGCCGCGGCGAAGGCCGGGATGATCGGCTGGGCACGCGCCGCGGCAGGCACCTACGCCCCGAACGGCATCCGTTTCAACGTCATCGCGCCGGGTACGACCAATACGCCGATGGCCGCCCGCGTCCGCTCCAACGAGGCCACGATGCAGTTCACCAAGCAACGTCAGCCGCTGGCCGGCGGCCTGCTCGACCCGGTCGATCACGCCAACGCCGCGGTCTACTTCCTGTCGGACGAGAGCCGCCACGTCACCGGCCAGGTGCACGCCGTCGACGGAGGTCACGGTGTCACCGGCTGACGGCGCCACACCTGCGGCCGAGGCGCTCGCCGTCACCTTCGTCGACGACGCGCCGTGGGTCGACGTGCCCGGCGGGCAACGCCGGGTCGTGCATGCCGACATCCCCGGCGGCGTGTGGGCGCTGGGCGTGCGCTACGAGCCCGGCTCTGGCACCGAGCGCCACCGTCACACGGGCCAGGTGTTCGGCTGGACGCTGCGCGGCCGCTGGCTGTACACCGAGTACGGCATCGAGTACACCGCGGGATCGTTCGTCCACGAGACCGCCGGATCGACGCACACGCTGGTCGTGCCGGCGGACAACGACCAGGTCACCGAGGTCCTGTTCGTGGTCCACGGCGCCAACCTGATGCTCGACGACGACGATCGGGTGATCCGCATCAACGACGCCTACTCGATGGGCGAGCGCTACCGCCGGCTGTGCGTCGAGCAGGGCCATCCGGTCCCCAGGTTCCTGCGGTGAACGCCGCGGGCCGCCCTGTCGGCCGGCTCGCCGGTCGCCGGGCGATCATCAGCGGCGGTGCCAACGGGCTTGGGGCGGCCACGGCGCGGCTGTTCGCCGCGCAAGGGTGCGCGATCGCCCTCGCTGACCTCGATCGCGCCCGCCCGGCGGCTCGTGCGCTCGCCGACGAGATCACCGGGAGCGGTGGGCGAGCGGTCTTCGTCGCGATGGACGTCACCGACGCGGGACAGGTGCGCGCCGGGGTGGACGCGGCGATCGGCGAGCTCGGCGGGATCGACACG
>CAZMHG010000558.1:0-1622 GCA_964565975.1 uncultured Ilumatobacteraceae bacterium
ACCGCGTCGACGCCCGTCGCGCCAAGTGCCGTGTCGCCGTCGGCCCGCGCGCCGATCGCCGCCGCGGCGTCGACGACGACCTTCAACCCGTAGCGTCCGGCGAAGGCGACGACCGCGGCGAGGTCGAGCGCGGCGCCCATGATCATCACCGGCATCACGGCGCGCAGCACCCTGCCCGTGCGGCGATGCACGCGGCCGTCCGGGTGTGGATCGGTCTCGGCCTCGATCGCCGACGCGGCGACGTCGAGGTCGATCGTCCAGTCGTCGGCACGGGCGTCGACCAGCCACACGTCGGCGCCGCTGTGGCGGATCGCGTTCGTGCTGGCGATGAACGTCAGCGAGGGCGCCAGCACCAGGTCGCCGGCGCCGATCCCGAGGCCTTCGAGGGCCATCTGCAGCGCCACGGTGCCCGAGCAGGTGACGACGGCTCGTGGCGTGCCGCTGAGCTGGGCGATCTGCTCTTCGAACCGGCGGACGAACGGCCCGGCCGTGCTGACGAACGTCGAGGTGACGCATTCCTGCAGGTACTCGGCCTCGCGCCCGCCGAGGTTGGGGACCGACAGCGGCACTCTCATGGGGCTGCCAATCTACCGGCGGGGCTCCGCGGGTCCCGCGTATCCTGAGCCGGTGGCCGAGGACCTGACGATCGTCATGTACCACTACGTGCGCAACTTCGCCCGGACGCGCTACCCGCGGATCAAGGGTCTCGACGTCGCCGGCTTCCGCCGCCAGCTCGACCATCTGTCCGGGCGGTTCACGATCGTCTCGATGCAGGACGTGCTCGCCGCGGCCGCCGGCGTTGCCGCGCTGCCCGCCGCCGCCGCGCTGCTCACCTTCGACGACGGCTACGCCGAGCACTACGACGTCGTCTTCCCGATCCTCCACGAGCGGCGCCTGCAGGGCTCGTTCTTCCCGCCCGTCGAACCGGTGGTCGACGGGGTCATGCTCGACGTCAACCGGGTGCACTTCATCCTCGCCAGCGTCGACACGCCGCAGCTCGTGGGCGCGGCGATCGACGCCGAGGTCCGCGGCGCGGCCGACGACCGGTTGGAGACGGTCGAGGCGTACCGGGCGGCGTGGGCCGTGGCCAACCGGTTCGACGACGCCGAGACGATCTACGTCAAGCGCATGCTGCAGACGGCGTTGCCACCCGACGTCCGGCACCGCATCGCCGCTGCGCTGTTCGCCCGGTTCGTCTCGGCCGACGAGCAGGCGTTCGCCGGCGAGCTGTACCTCACCCGCGATCAGGCCCGCGTGATGGTCGCCGACGGGATGTTCTTCGGATCGCACGGGCGTGCCCACCTGTGGCTGAACCATGCCGATCGGCCCACGCAGGAAGCCGAGATCGACGGCTCGTTGGCCTTCCTGGCCGACATCGGGATGCCGATCGACGACGGCTGGGTGATGTGCTATCCGTACGGCGGCTGGAGCGACGATCTGCTCGGCGTCCTGCGCCAGCGCCGCTGTGCCGTAGGTCTCACCACGCGCGTCGCCACCGCACGCGTCGGCAGCCGTCTCGACGGCGCCGACGACCCGTTGTTGCTGCCGCGCTACGACACCAACGACTTCCCGCAATAGCCCGCTGGCGCGAGCGCCCCGGCCGTCAGGCGACGAGCTTGGCC
>CAZMHG010000558.1:1632-2438 GCA_964565975.1 uncultured Ilumatobacteraceae bacterium
GCGACCATTCGGTGACCTGTCAGGGACAGGTGCATGCCGTCATCGAGCAGGACACCGTCGCCCTGGCGGGCCCAGACGTGACGGTCGAGGTCGAACAGGGTCACCCGGTTGCGCGCCACGGCGTCCATGATCATCTGGTTGTAGTGCCCGAAGTTGCGTTGCACGCCGGGCGTGCCCGGCCAGAACTTGATCGGCGGCAGGATGATCGTCGTCAGCACCACGCGGCGGGCGTCGCGCTCGCGCAGCAGCCGGCAGGCGTCGTCGAGCCGCATCCGGAACTCGTCGGGTGGCACGAAGTGGTGTGGTGGGAGGTGGGCCAGGATCTGGCGCCGGTAGCGCTGGGCGAAGCCGACGATCCGATCCTTCGTCTCCGGCGCCAGCAGGTCCATCGCCAGTCGTTCGCGCTCGACGAACATCCGGTTGGCGCAGTCGTTCAGCCCGATGTGGATCATCACGTCCGCGCCCCGGCCGAGCGTGGGGTCGTCCTGCAGGATGGCGACGACCTCGTTCCTCGTCCAGTAGCGCTGGCAGTAGCTCTGGACCATGTGCTCGCCGAGCCGGTCGAGTGCGAGCATCGGGTAGGTGCGGTCGGCGCCCTGGAAGTCGCCGCTCTTGTCGTCGGGGCGTGGCAGGCCGAGCGAATCGCCGAGGATCACCAGCGTGCGGTCGGCGCGCCGCCGGCCGGCGATCGTCGTGCGGTACTGCTCGCGCTCGCGGCCGAGCGCGGTGGCCAATCCGTTCAGCTTGGCGTCGACCTCGCCACGCGGCGGGAGCGAGATGGTCAACTCGCGGGCGAGGGCGAAGGC
>CAZMHG010000559.1:0-2435 GCA_964565975.1 uncultured Ilumatobacteraceae bacterium
CGCAGCGTCGGCAACAGCTTCCAGAGGTTGTCGCCGGGGCATTCGGTGGCGGTCATCGACCGGTGGCCGTTGATCACCGGCGTCGTGACGATCGTGCCACGGGCCCAGCGATTCGATCCGCGGGACACGATCCGGGTCGTCGCCGTATGCCGCGAGGGAAGCCGATCGCGGATGGTCAGATGCGCCAGGATCTTGACCAGCGCGTCGACCTGCTTGGTGGTCGGCACTTGGCGGGTGAAGTCGCCGACCAGGCAGACGAGCTGCGCCCAGCCCTGGTTCCCGCCCGTCGCGTCGCCGACCACCGGGTGGGCCAGGGCACCGTTGCGGCCCTCCCACACGTCGCCGTTGCGCCCGACGAAGAACCCGTAGCACACGTCGGACCAGCGCTTGGCCGGGCTCGTCTGCCACCAGTAGGCCGTACGGATCGTGTCGCGGGTGGAGTGGGCCAAGTAGCTCGACGCGGTGTGATGAACCAGCAGGAACTTCGGGGTCTCGCGCGCGCTCGCCCGCTTCGGTGGCAGATCGGCTCCCCACGCTGCGCGCGGATACACCGCCAGCCCGGGCCGCACCGGGACCGGGGCCACGGCCTGGTGCGTCGGCACGATCGCCGCCGGCTGTGGACGTGCGCTCGGCACCCGACGGCCGGCCGCCGCGCCTGCCATGCCGCCGCCGGTCAGCATCGCCGCCGAGCCGATCGCACCGCCGATCGCACCACCGATCAGCAACTGGCGCCGCGTCGGCCGCCGGCTGTCGACGTGATCGTCACACATCGCCCGGGACGCTACTGCCTGGCTGCGACACTGCCCGTGGAACGCGTGATCAGGTGAAGCGGCAGAGGCCCTGATCGATCACGATCCGGCCGCCGTCCTGGCCACCGGCCAGTCCACCTGCCGATCCACCTGCCGATCCGCCTGCCGACGTGGTGAACACGGCTTCGCCATCGCCGGTGCGCCAGATGCGCACGGTCAGCGACTCGCCGGGCAGCACCGGGCTGGCGAAGCGGCCCTCGATGTGGCCGAACCGCGCCGACTCGCCATCGCACAAGCTGTGCAGCAGCGCCCGACCGGTGAACCCGTAGGTGCACAGACCGTGCAGGATCGGCCGATCGAAGCCGCCCAGCGCGGCAAACGACGGGTCGCTGTGCAGCGGGTTGCGGTCGCCGTTCAGCCGGTACAGCAACGCCTGATCGGGCGAGGTGCGGTAGGTGACCTCGTCGTCGGGAGCCCGCTCGGGCGGCGTGTTCTGCGCACCGCTCGGGCCACGGTCGCCGCCCCAGCCGCCCTCGCCGCGGATGAACAGCGAGCTGGTCGTGGTGTACAGCGCAGCGCCCGCGGCGTCGGACGCGTTGGCCTCCAGAACGACCACCGCGGCCTTGCCCTTGTCCCACATCGCCGCGACGCGCCCGACGATCGACGCCGTTCCGTTGGCCGTGAGCGGCCGGTGCAGGGTCACGCTCTGCGAGCCGTGCACCAGCAGCGCCGGATTGAAGCTGCCGATGTTGCGCATCGCTCCGCCGCCGACACCGGCTGCGCCGCCGATCACCACAGGAAACGTGGGGAGGACCTGCTGATCGACGCCGGCGGTGTTCTCTGTCGTATACGCCAGCTCCGTGGTGCCGGCACCGAGACTGACCGCGTAGAGCAGCGCTTCCGTGCTCGTCCAGCTCACGGTCACCGGCTCGCTGGTGTCGCCGACGGCGCTCGGGTTCAGGGGCATGGATGGGATGTCTAGCCGGGCTCGCCGGGGAACAGGAACTCGGCGGCCATCGTCGCGCTGTCCATCACGAACGCGTCGGTGGCCAGCCGGATCGACAGCTCGTCGCGGGTGACGAACAGCGCCTCGATCACCTCGCCGTCGGCGAAGTGCACGGGGCCGTCCCACGTGGCCAGGAACACCCGCGAGAGGACCCGTACCGTGTCGTCCTCGTATCGCCCGGACGTGAGGAAGCGCAGCGGTGCGCCGTGGATGCCCAGTTCCTCGGCGAGCTCTCGCGCCGCCGCCTGCGCGTAGGTCTCGCCGGCGGCGACGACGCCACCCGCGGCAAGGTCCCACATGCCCGGCCACACGTCCTTGTCCTCGGCACGGCGGTGGATGAGGATCTCGCCCGAGGAGTTGACGACGAGGATCGCCACGCCCCGGTGGCGCAGGTTCTCCCGGCGCATCTCGGCCCGGCTGACGACCCGGATCACCCGATCGGGCTCGTCGACCTCGTCGACCAGCTCGTCGGGGTTCCCCACCTGGGCAGTCTGGCAGGCCGATGCCTACACTCGCCGCCCATGAGCAGACTGTGTGAAGGCCGGATCGCGATCGTCACCGGAGCCGGCCGCGGCATCGGGCGCGAGCACGCCCTGATGCTGGCCAGCCACGGCGCCAAGGTGGTCGTCAACGACCTGGGCGGCAACGTCGACGGCACCGGCGGAGACCAGAGCCCGGCC
>CAZMHG010000560.1:0-2427 GCA_964565975.1 uncultured Ilumatobacteraceae bacterium
TTTCGTCGAACAGCGCCGACGGTCCCCCGGCGGGCAAGCTGATCGCGTTTGACAGCGCAGACATTCAGGGTCGCCCTTGCCGGGTCGCCCTCAACTGCTTCACCAGCTAACCCTCGCTGAAGGAGATTTGACATGACCATGGTAATCAATAGCGGCATCTCCCAGGCGGAGGCGCTTGTTTATAACACGGCGATTCAGGAAGGTCTGCAAGCCGCAGCCTCCTCGATCACCGACATCGAGTCGCCGAAGATCGCGCTGACCCGTCCGGTCGTCATCGGTGGGAGCGGCCTCGACAAGAAGATCCCCAACGAGATCTTCTTCCCGTTCGCCCCTCCGACTGCCCGTGCCGAGTCGGTGGCGAATCAGGATCGCGCCTTCAACCCGCTCGTCCGCAACAGCGCCCGGCTGGCGATCGAGCCGTATAGTGCTGGCTACAGCATCAAGAGGAAAGACTTTTACAATGATATTTACGGCACGTTGGCAAACGTGCCGCGGAATATCGCCCGCGCCATGCTGAAGCTGCCTGATCAGCTCCTCGCCCGATTGCTGCGCAACGGCAAGACGACTCTTGACTACACCGGGACGTTCGCTTTCTCGACGACCAAGCCCAAGTCGGTGAACGGTGCCATCAGCGGCACGTACTCCAACCTCTACACGGGACGTGCCCTGACCGCGCAGAACCTCTCGTTCGTCGTGTCCGAGATGATGGCCCGAGTGAACGAAGACGGCCTGAACTACGGCATCGTGCCGGATACGTTGATTGTTCCTCCGAACCTGTACGGCGCGGCTGTCCAGGCTGTTGAGATGCGCAACAACGTGTACTCGGGAACTGCGGGCGCGGGCAACTTGTGGCCCGGCCAGGCGAACTCGACGGCGGCAGTGGGCGACAACTGGATCGCCCACACGGGATTCATCAAGCAAGTCGTCAAGCTGCCCGAGCTTGTCGACGGCGGCGCCTCGATCGACACCACCACTTGGTATGTCGCCGAGTGCATGAACCCCGCCCACGGTGGCGCTGTTGGTCTGCTGCTTGGTGTCGAGGAAGGTTTCGAGTTCCTCACCAACCTAGCTCCGTCGGACCCGACCGTGTTCCTCAAGAACGAGTTCGCGTGGGCCGGTGAGCGATACGCGGGCGTCGGCTACGGCTTGACCGCGTTCCTCTCCCGATGTGAACAGTAGTGAAATGTGGGTGTTGTAGGACACCCACTACTGCCGCCTCGTCGCTCCCGTCTCATCGTCTCATCGCCGCTGTCGTCTCATCATCGTCGTTTTTTTCTTGACATCGTCTCGTCGTCGTGGCATCACAACGACATGAAGAATAATCGAATCGTACTCCCCACCCACAACACCGGGATCGCCCCAGGTGCTGACGCCATTGACGCCACCGCTGCCGCAGTCCCCGGCGCGACGATGACCGTACGCGGCGACACTGCCGCTGCCCTTGCCACCGTAGGCAACGCGGGTGACGCCGCCGAGTCGCCGCCGTCAACGGTGCTGACCCCCATCACCGCGCTGCCGCCGTCGTCTGGCCTTACTGTCACCAGCAGTGCCAACAGTGACGTGATGGCGCTAATTCGTGGTCGCGCCGATGCCTCTGAGGTAGAGGCTGTCGCGCAGCAGCCGCAGGCACAGCCGCAGGCACAACAGCAACCGCAGCCGCCGCAGCAAGACCCGACCACCGACGCACGCCTCCGCGTCGTCGAGACGTTCGCCTTCAGCTTCGACAGCAAGCTGTCCACGCATCGTCAAGGCATCGACGACAGCCTCCGCGCAGCCTTTGCGCAGATGCGCGGAGAGTTTGACAACCTCGCCGCCAAGGTGTCGTCGGCGCCGCAGAAGGCTGTCGATCACAGTCAAGAGATCGTCACCCTCCGCGCCCACATCAACGCCATCGCCGCCGCTCACGGCATCAGCGTCGAGACGCCGACGATCAAGATGAAGCAGCGCCGTTTCCTGACGCACCCCGCTGTCGTCGAAGGCGGCTATGTAGTCCTGTACTACAATCCCCGCGAAAATGAGAACTCTGAGATTCAGGTCCGCGCCAACCAGCCCCGCATGGTGTGGACGGGATATAGTTTCACGATCCCCGACGGCTATGTGGCCGACATCTGGTCGGCGGGGCGCTGTGTAGCCAGCTTCTCCGGGTCGACGGGTGATGGTGACTTCCGCATCCCCGTCCTCGGCACCAGCGACGCGGGGATGGCGGTGTCGACGGGACGTGAAGTGGCTCGGCTGACGCTTCGTCGCATCGAGCCTGTCGCGGTCGCGGTTGATCGCAGCGGCTTCGGCGGCTAGGCCGGGGGGGGGGAGTATAGGCGTCGTCTAGTCGTCGACTACCCTACACCATGCGTAAAGCCCTAGCCCTAGCCCTCGTCTTCGTCACCGCCGTCGCCGTCTCGTCGTCATGCTCGCGCAGCTACTACCACG
>CAZMHG010000561.1:0-2424 GCA_964565975.1 uncultured Ilumatobacteraceae bacterium
AGCTGTTAGTACCGTCGGTAGTTGTGGCTTGATACTCATTCTTGGACCTCCTCGCGAGCGGGTCCTCGAAAGTTGCGAGGGCCATTCGATCGAGCTGCCGTTCCCAGCTTCGAGCGGACAACTCGACAATCAGCACCATACGCCTGCATTGGGGGGGGTCAATGACAACGTGCACGGATGGACGGGCGCATCCCCGAGAGCTGCGCCGAGCTGGTCGAGTAGATGCGCTTCGTCGATGACCACGATCACTCGCCGTCCTCGTTCGTCTTCTTCGGCGGCGAGGGCGTCTTGGGTTTGGGGGATGAGTCCGCAGCGGTGGAACTTGGGGGTGCCGCCGAGCGCGGTGACGATGGTGGCGTAGAGGCCGCGGGCGCCGAGGGCGGGACAGCCGAGGTAGATGGTGGTGTAGCGGGACGAGTCGAGCGTCGATGCTGCAGCGCGGACCGCGACGGTCTTGCCGACGCCGACCTCGCCGGTGACGACTCCGAGGGCGCGTTCTTCGTGCACCGGCCGACACGGGCGACAGCTTCGGCGTGGGCGTGGGTGGTGTGCAGAATGCCGGGGGCGAGGTCACGCCCGAAGGGCATGCGGGAGAAGCCGTAGTGGGCTCGGAGGCGTTCGATGCTCATCGGGTCTTGGAGTTCCCCGCTGATCGTGGAGGGTTCGGGTTAGGCACTGCGCGACGCGAGTTTCACGTCGACCCGCCAGCTCGAAGCAGCGATCGACGTGTGGGCATCACACTGGAACAACGACCCGCAGCCGTTCGTGTGGACCCAGACCGTCGACGACATCATCACCAACGTCAACCACGGCCGCGCCACCCTCGATCGCGACACTGAATCCGCGACGCACAGCTAGCTGATCTTGCTGGCGTTCATGGCGGTCCGCTCAACCATCCGAACATACTCCGCGAGCAACCCTCCACTTTGATCAAGTTCGGTCGCGGCCGCAGCATCGAAGCGATTCTCGAACGTGGTCCTGAGTGAAGCGTCAACACGGCATGTGGCGTCGGCGACAGCTGTATCCTTCTCGGCCGGGGTACCGGCTGCCGCCGCTGCATCTGACAAGGTCTTGACTTGAAAGCCGTGTTTCTTCATGCACGCAGGCCATTGCTCTAGTGCATTTTGCACTTGCTCGGAGGCCCAGGCAATTGAGACGATCTTCGGTAGAAGGTTCTTCGAGACCATATCGCCTTGGGCCCAGAGACCGAGGTCGTTCCCCCCAGAGCTTGCGGCGAGCATCAGCCAGACAGCCATTGGCGACGGTTGTTCCCTTCGTCCCGTCTGGAAGCGCTACGGTGATGGTTTGACCGTCGCCAAAGAGTGCAACTCCCATCGCAGGTGGTCCCGCCTGGAGAATCTTGTCAGTCTGTTCAGCTGTTGGATTGGCATTGCCAGTCTCCCCAACCCCGTATCCGTTGGCCCGCGCTTCTTCGGTGGTGAGCGCCCCTAGGTCGGGGACGAGGTTACGCAGAGGGGTCTGCACTGGCCAGGTGAGACTGAATCCCTTTGTCTTCATGCATTGGGCGACAAGACGGGACTCGGCCCGGGAGATGGTGACCAAGCCGGAGTCAGCCGACACAACAAGTGCGGTAAGTGACTGAAGTGTCGCAGCCTGCGAGCTGCTAAGCGTGGCTCGTTTGGGGTGCGCGCCGTTGCACGCGACGCACACCCCCAACAGCATGGCCATCGTCGATGCTAGTGACAGACGGCTGTGGTTTCGTCGTTGTTGTACCATGAAGCGTTCTGCTGGTTGCCGGGACTCAGGACCATGGCGTGGGCTAGTCGCGTTCCTACTGGAGTTGGCCGTCGGTGATGGTGTGGGTGTGGTGTGTTCGCTGGGCGATGTTGGGGTCGTGGGTGATGACGATCACGGTGAGGCCGTCGTTGACGAGTTGGTCGAGGAGGTCGAGGATTTGTTCGCCGCTGGCGGTGTCAAGGTTGCCGGTGGGTTCGTCGCACAGGACGAGGGCGGGGCGACGCACGAGGGCGCGGGCGATGGCGACGCGTTGGCGTTCGCCGCCAGACATCTCGTTGGGTGTGGCGTGCATGCGTGGTTCGAGGCCGACTTGGGTGAGGACCTGGTGGGCGCGGTGGCGTCGTTCGCGGGCGGGGGTGTGTTGGTAGAGCAGGCCGGTTTCGACGTTCTCGGCGGCGGTGCGGTAGCCGACGAGGTGGAAGCTCTGGAAGACGAAGCCGATGTCGTGGGCGCGGATCCCGCAGCGTTGCTTCTCGCCGAGGCGGCTCGTTGGTTGGCCGTTCAGCTTGTATTCGCCGGAGGTGGGTTCGTCGAGTAGGCCGAGGATGTTCAGCAGCGTCGATTTGCCGCTGCCTGATCGTCCCATGATTGCCAGGTAGTCGCCTTGGTTGACGGTGAGGTTGACGTCGCGTAGGGCGTGGACGGGTGGGGTGGCAGGGTAGGTCT
>CAZMHG010000562.1:0-2423 GCA_964565975.1 uncultured Ilumatobacteraceae bacterium
AACCCGGCGTCGAGGGCGCGCTGGGCGGTGTCCAGCTTGTTGACCCCGCCGAGGTAGATCAGCGGCAACGTCAACGCGGCGCGGAACCGGCTGGCGATCGTCAGGAAGTAGGCCTCTTCGTACGGATATCCCGGGAGCAGCCAGCGCCCGAACAGCCGGAAGCCCCACTTGTGGAGCGGCTTGCGCAGGAGCATCTCGAACTCCGCGCGGGGCACGTCGCCGCGGAACATGTACATCTGGTTCTGCTGCGAACCGCCGCCGGAGAGCTCGATCGCGTTCAGCGCGCCGGAGGCTTCGAACAGCTTGGCCAGCTCGATCGACTCGTCGACCTCCAACCCGCCGCGCACGCCGTCGCGCATGTTCATCTTCGCCGTCACGCCCATGTCCGGCCCGACCGCGGCGCGAACCGCACGGATCACCCGCAACGGCAGCAGCGCGCGGGCCGCCGTGGAACCGCCGTACTGGTCGGTCCGCCGGTTCCACCTGGGGCTGAGGAACGACGAGAGCAGGTAGTGGTGGCCGAGGTGCACCTCGATCGAGTCGAACCCGGCGTCGCGCAGCATCACACCAGCTGCGGCGAACTCGGCGACGACCTCGTCGATCTGTCCTGGCAAGATCTCGTGGACCTGGGTGCCCATCATCGTTCGCCGCTTCGACGGGCCGAGCACTCGCTTGCCAGGGAGTTCGCCGACCGCGCCGGCATGCCCGATCTGCGCCGAGATCTTCGCTCCTTCGCCGTGCACCACGCCTGCGATCCGCGCCAGGCCCTCTGCGGCACCGTCGTGGATGTAGATCTCGGACGGCGCGCCCATGCCGTCCTTGGAGACGGCGATGTACGACACGGTCGTCATCGCCACACCGCCCGCGGCCATCTTGCGGTGGAACTCGACGAGCGACGCGGACACCACGTTGGTGGGGCTCATCCCCTCGAACGTCGCCGCCTTGACGATGCGATTGCGCAGCTCGACCGGCCCCAACGACGCGGTCTCGAAGACCGTGTTCCCCATGCGGCGAAGGTAACAGACGCCCCCGGCGGGACGGCGGGTCCAGCAGCGCCGAACCCGTGCGGCGGGCCCGGCGGTTCAGCCGGAGGAGAAGTACGCCGTCGACAGGTCGGCTTCCAGTTCGCCGGGAGCGCCGACCCTGACGATCCGCCCGCCGACCATGATCGCGGCGCGGGTCGCCGCGCCGAGCACGGTCTTGGCGAACTGCTCGACCACCAGGATCGACACACCGGTGCGGGCGATGTCGACCACGGCGTCGTACAGCTGCTCCACCAGCTGCGGCGCGAGACCCATCGACAGTTCGTCGAGCATCAGCAACGCCGGCTTCGTCGCCACCGCCCTGGCCAGCGCGAGCATCTGCTGCTCGCCGCCCGACATCGTCCCGGCGATCTGCATCCGCCGGTCGGCGAGCCGTGGGAAGCGGTCGAACGCAGCCGCCTCGACGGCGCGGCGCGACACGCCGGCGTAGGTGTTCATCCACAGGTTCTCGCGCACGCTGAGGTTGGGGAAGATGCCGCGGCCCTCGGGGATCAGGCACACGCCGGCACGGGCCAGTTGATCAGGGGTTGCCCCGTTGACCGGCGTGCCGGCGACGAGAACCTGTCCGGCCGCCGCGGGGTGCAGCCCTGCGGCGACCTTCAGCAGCGTCGACTTCCCGGCGCCGTTCGGGCCGAGCACGCCGAACACCTCGCCGCGTTCCACGGTCAGGTCGACACCGTGGACCACCTCGACGCCGCCGTAGGCCGCGCGGACGGCGCTGAACTGGAGCACCGCGGTCATTCCTGGAACTCCCGGCCGAGGTAGGCGCGGAGCACGTCGGGGTGGCGGCGCACCTCGTCGGGCGTCCCCTCCGCGATCAGGCGCCCGAAGTCGAGCACGTACAACGCGTCGCACACCGACATCACCAGGCGCATGTCGTGCTCGACGAGCAGCACGGCGATACCGTCGTCGGCCAGCTCGCGCAGCAGCCCGGCGAAGTGCTCGGTCTCGGCGTCGTCCTGCCCGCTGGCCGGCTCGTCGAGCAACAACAGCATCGGCTTGGTGGCCAGCGCACGGGCCAGTTCGACCAGGCGACCCTGCCCGGTGGGCAGCGAGGCCGCGGGCCGGTCGGCGATCTCGCTGATCCCGACTCGCGCCAGCAGGCGATCGGCGATCGCCGCGGGCGACTCGTCGTGCCTGCGGTACCGGGCGGACATGCTCGCCGCGGCCATCACGTTCTCGCGCGCCGTCAGCAGGCCGAACAGCTCGAGACGCTGGAACGTGCGGGCCATGCCCAGCCGGGCGCGCTGGTGCGGGGCGAGGTTGCCGATCGCCTTGCCGCCGACCGTGACAGTGCCGGAGCTTGGTGCCTGCAGCCCGGTGATCACGTTGAACGTCGTGGTCTTGCCCGCACCGTTCGGCCCGATCAGGCCGGTCACC
>CAZMHG010000563.1:0-2410 GCA_964565975.1 uncultured Ilumatobacteraceae bacterium
CCCGGCGACGATGCCCTGCGCAGCGACGATGCCCTGCCCGGCGACGTGCTGAGCAGTGAGTTCTTCGACGATCGAGGTCACCGGCCGGTCGGGGATCCCGCACGGCACGATGTACTCGCGCATGTAGCGCATGTCGGGGCTGACGTTGATGGCGAACCCGTGCATCGTGCGGCCCCGGGCCAGGCGCACGCCGATCGCGCAGATCTTGCGCGGGTTGGGTCCGCTGACCCCGACCCACACGCCGGGATACTCCGGCAAGCAGCCGACGTCGTCCAGCCCGAGGTCGCCGAGTGCGCCGCTGACGACCCGTTGGATCGCAGCCACGTGCCCGGCGGCGTCGAGCGAGTGCCCGGCGTTGACGATCGGGTAGCCGACCAGCTGACCAGGCCCGTGATAGGTGACGTCACCGCCGCGCTTCACGGCGACCAACTCGGCACCGACGCTCGCGGGGTCGACGCGCACGTTGACGGCCAGGTCGGCACGCGGGCCGTGGGTGAAGACGTGCGGATGCTCGAGCAGCAGCAGGTGATCGCCCTGCCCGTGATCGAACAGGCCGTGCTGCAGTGCAAGCGCGGTGCGATAGGGAACGCGCCCCAACCACCGGACGCGCAACGTGCTCAGAGCTCTGCGCCCCAATCGCGAGTCTCCAACTCGTTCTTGACCGCCTTCAGGAAGCCCGCCGCGTACGCCCCGTCGAACGCCCGATGGTCCCAGCACATCGCCAGGTTGCCGACCGGATGGATGGCGATCGCCTCGCCGACCGGCGAGTCGACGACGACCGGCCTGCGCACGATCGCGTCGGTCGAGAGGATCGCGACCTGCGGCTGGTTGATGATCGGCATGGTCAGCACGCTGCCGGCCGAGCCGTTGTTCGAGATCGTGAACGTGCCGCCGGCGATCTCGTCCGGGCTCAGCTTGCGGGTCCGGGCCCGGTTGGCCAGGTCGTTGATCTCGCGGGCGATGGCCCGCAGGCGCTTGCTCTCGGCGGCGCGCACGATCGGCACGAGCAGGCCCTCGTAGTCGAGATCGACGGCGATGCCGATGTCGATGAAGTTGTGCACCACGAGGTCGTCGCCGCTGACGCTGGCGTTCATGTGCGGGAACTGGGCAAGTCCCTCGACCACCGCGCGGGTGATGAACGGGAGGTAGGTCAGGCTGAAGCCTTCGCTCGACTTGAACTCGCCCTTGACCCGCTGACGGGTGACGTCGACGTTGGCGAAGTCGACCTCGACGACGCTGAACGCGTGCGGGCTCGTCGCCTTGCTCATGATCATGTGCGCGCCGGTGAGCTTGCGCATCTTGCTGAGCTTGACGACCGAGTCCCGCGCCCCGGCGACGACCGTCGGCGCGGCCGCCGCGGCAGGCGCACCAGCCGCTGTCGAGGCAGTGGGCGTCGTGGGCGCGGCCGTTGGAGCTGTGGGCGCGGCGGTCCGGGAGGCGAGAGCGCCAGACGTGGCGGCTCCGGACGTGGTCAGGGTGTCGATGTAGTCGAGTACGTCGTCGCGCGTGACCCGCCCGCCAGGCCCGGTTCCGGTGATCCGACCGGGATCGATCCCGTGCTCGTTGACGAGGCGGCGCACGACGGGCGACAGCAGGCGGGTATCGCTCGCCTCGGCGGGCACGTCCGCCGTGGCCCACGCCGGCTCGGTGTCCGGGAGCGTCTCGGCCTGTGCCGGCTCGGCACTCGCTGCCGGGGCGGATGCGGCCGGCGCGGGTGCTGGGGCGGGTGCTGGCTCCGGGGCAGGCGCAGGTTCGGGCGCGGCAGCCGGCGGCGCGGCGTCCGGCGCATCTGCCGGCGCGGCAGCCGCCGGCGAAGGTGTCGGGGCGGGAGCCGCCGACGCAGCGCCGGCGTCGCCGACGACCGCGACCACCGTGCCGACGGCGATGGTGTCGCCCTCGTTGGCCCGGATCTCGCTGAGCACGCCGGCGACGGGCGAGGGCACCTCGGTGTCGACCTTGTCCGTGGAGACCTCGAACAACGGCTCATCGGCGGCCACCGTGTCGCCGACCTGCTTGAACCAGCGGGTGATGGTGCCCTCGGTGACGGTCTCACCGAGTTGGGGAAGGCTGACGTCGGCCATGGGGTCTCCTGGTGGCGAGGTGAGTAGCGAGCTGAGTGAGCATCGAGGAACGGTGGCCGCGGAAACTAGACGTTCAGGCTGCGGCCGGTGAGCGACAGCACGGTCTCTCCGAACAGTTCGGTCAGCGATGGATGGGGCTGGATGAACTCGGCGATCTCGGGCACGGTCGCCTCCCAGTTGACGGCCAGATAGCCGCCGCTCAACTGCTCGGTCACCCACGGCCCGACCATGTGCACGCCGAGGACCTGTCCGGCCGATCCGTCGGGTGCCTTCTTGGCGATGATCTTGACCAGCCCGTCGAGCTCGCCGAGGATCTGCGCCCGGCTGTT
>CAZMHG010000564.1:0-2405 GCA_964565975.1 uncultured Ilumatobacteraceae bacterium
CCGACCGTCGTGGCGATCAGCGCCGGGCTGACCCTCGCCGTGCTGGTGTACGTCCTCGGGCCGATCTCCGGCGCCCACGTCAACCCTGCGGTCACGCTGAGCATGTGGCTGGCCAAGACGATCGACCTGCGCTGGGCGGTCACCGCGTGGATCAGCCAGTTCGCCGGGGCGATCGCCGGTGGTGCGGTGATCCTCGGTCTGGCCCGTGGCCGCCTCGGGTTCATCCGCGGCAACTTCTACTCCAACGGGTTCAACCGCTCCGCGGCGCCGTTCAGCTTCGCCCGCCTGGGCACCGTGGCGGTTGCCGAGATCCTGTTCACCGCGGTGCTGGTGATGGTCTACCTGTTCGCCGCCAAGCGTCGCTTCGCACCCAGCATGGTGGGCGTCGTCACCGGCGCGGCGCTGTCCGTCGGCTGGCTGGCGACGATGGCTCTCGACGGCGGCTCCCTGAACCCAGCACGAAGCCTGGGCACCGCGGTGTACGCGGTCCTCGAACGCGACGCACTCGCCCAGGTGTGGGCGTTCGTCGTCTTCCCGGCGATCGGCGCAATCGCCGGTGTCGTGGCCTGGCTGGTCCTCGACGACGCCCGGCTCGAAGACACGCTGCTGGCCCAGGTTCCCGGCGCCGACGAGATCCGCGACGCCCTCGACTGACCCCGATCAGACCGAGTCGAGCAGCGCGCGCGGCGCGGCGCGCAGCGCGTCGGTCGCCGCACTAGCGGGCATCGCGTCGCAGGCCTGCTCGGCGGCGACGACCCATTGTTCCGCGGTTGCCCGGGCGGACACCAGGCCCCCGTTGACGCGGACGATCTCCAGTGCCTTGTCGCGCTCGGCGACGTCGAGCGGCTTGCCGAGCAGCGGCAGCAGCTCGGCGGCGGCGACGCCGCCGCCCTGCAGCGTGCGCAGCACCGGCAGGGTGTAGACGCCTTCGACCATGTCGTGACCCGCCGGCTTGCCCAGCTGGTCGCCCGAAGCGGTGAGGTCGAGCAGGTCGTCGGCGATCTGGAACACCATCCCGTAGGCGTGGCCGAACTCGGTGAGCGTGTCGATCGTGCGCCGCGGCAGGTCGGCGACGATGCCGCCGATGCGCGCCGCGGTGGAGAACAACGACGCGGTCTTGCCGGCGATCGACGACAGGTAGCTGGGTTCGGGCCGGGCAGCGTTGTACGTGTGTCGCAGCTCCTCGATCTGGCCCTCGCACAGCCGGCCGATCGTGCGCGCCAGCAACCCGGCGACCTCGGTGCCGAGCGACGCGGCGATCTCGCTGGCCCGGGCGAGCAAGAAGTCGCCGGCAAGGATCGCTTGCAGGTTGCCCCACTTGGCGTTCACCGTGTCGACCCCGCGTCGCGTCGGCGCCTCGTCCATCACGTCGTCGTGGTACAGCGAACCGGTCTGGACCAGTTCGCAGGCGACACCGCCCTGCACCGCATCGGGGCTGCGCGGCGCGCCGCCCACCTGTGCCGCGGCGACGGTCAGCAGCGGGCGCTGACGCTTGCCCCCTGCGGTGATCAGATGCACGGCGATCTCACCGAGGTAGGCGTCGTCGACGCGCACGGCCCGAACGAGCGCCGCCTCGACCAGGGCCAGCGAATCCTCCTGGCCGTCGAGGTGGAAGATCGGCGTCGCCGGCATTCCCGCAAGGCTAGGCCGCATGCCAGGGTGAGGGACAGTTTGCCGCGCTCGGTGGCCGCGCCGACGCCGTTCGCCGTGAGCGCAGCGCGCAGGGCAGATCAGCCCTTGGCACGGGCGCGGCGCCCGCTTCGCTGCCCACATCCGCGGGCGGGGCCGCCGATACACTCCCCCTATGTTTGAACGCTTCACCGATCGGGCCCGGCGTGTCGTCGTGCTGGCCCAAGAGGAAGCCCGGCTCCTGAACCATTCCTACATCGGTACCGAGCACATCCTGCTCGGCCTCATCCACGAGGGCGAAGGCGTCGCCGCCAAGGCCCTCGAGTCCCTCGGCATCAGCCTCGAAGCCGTCCGCAGCCAGGTCGAGGAGATCATCGGCCAGGGCGGGTCGTCGCCGTCCGGGCACATCCCGTTCACCCCGCGTGCCAAGAAGGTGCTGGAGTTCTCGCTGCGCGAAGCGCTGCAACTCGGGCACAACTACATCGGAACCGAGCACATCCTGCTCGGTCTCATCCGCGAGGGCGAGGGCGTCGCGGCCCAGGTCCTCGTCAAGCTCGGCGCCGATCTCAGCCGTGTCCGCCAGCAGGTCATCCAGCTGCTGTCGGGCTACCAGGGCGGGTCGTCCAAGGGCGAGCCCGCGGCCGCCGCGTCCACCTCGTCGGGGTCCAGCTCGTCGGCGAAGGAAGACAGCGGCGACAAGGGCAACAGCCAGATCCTCGACCAGTTCGGCCGCAACCTCACCCAGGCGGCGCGCGAGCAGAAGCTCGACCCGATGA
>CAZMHG010000565.1:0-2401 GCA_964565975.1 uncultured Ilumatobacteraceae bacterium
GGGTCGGGCGGCGTCAGCGGGTTGGGGCCGTTTCGCACGTAGCGCCCGTCGAGCTCGGTGGGCAGCTCGCCGTGGATCGCCAGGTCGGTGACCGTGACCTCGTCGGCGACGGGCCCGAACGGACCGTCCAGGTAGGTGCTCATGCCTGCCACGTTGGCACACCGCGGTAGATCGTGTGACGCACCGAGCCGCGCAGCTGCATGCCGGCGTAGGGCGTGTTGCGGCTCTTGCTGGCCAGCTTCCCCGGCACCACCGTCCACGTCGCTGCCGGGTCGAACACGGTCAGGTTGGCCGGCTCGCCGGCTGCGATCGGTCGGCCGTGGCGGTCGGCGACACCGGCGATGGCCGCCGGCTGCCAGCTGAGCGCAGCGACGATCCGCTCGATCGGCAGGTCGAGGTAGGTCAGGCTCACGGCCAACGCGGTCTCCAGGCCGAGCATGCCGGGCGGGGCCTGGTCGAGCGGCGCCTCCTTGGTCTCCGGGGCGTGGGGCGCGTGGTCGGTGGCGATCGCGTCGATCGTTCCGTCGGCCAGGCCGGCCTTCACCGCGGCGATGTCGTGCGGCGTGCGGAGCGGTGGGTTCACCTTGAACACCGCGTCGTACGACGCCAGGCGTTCGTCGGTCAGGGTGAAGTGGTGCGGTGTCGCCTCGGCGGTGACGGGCAGCCCGTCGGCCTTGGCCCGGCGGACCAGCGCAACACTGCCCGCCGTCGACAGGTGCAGCAGGTGGATCGGTGTGCCGGTCAACCGGCACAGCTCGATGTCGCGGTGGACCATCAGCTCCTCGGCGAGCGACGGCCAGCCGGGCAGGCCCAGGCGCGAGCAGCACGCGCCCTCGTGCATCACCGCGCCCTTGGTCATCGCCGCGACCTCGCAGTGCTGGGCGAGCGTGATGCCGAGCGGCTTGGCGTACTCCATCGCCCGGCGCATCAGCTGCGGGTCCTGCACGCCGTTGCCGTCGTCGGTGAACAGGCGCACCCCTGCGGCGGCGAGCTCGGCGAACGGGGCCAGCGTCTGGCCCTGACGACCCACGGTGATGCAACCGCTGGGCAGCACCTCGCAGTAGCCGGCGCGCTCGCCCTGCCGGCGGACGAAGTCGACGACGGCGACCGAGTCCTGCGCCGGGTCGGTGTTCGGCATCGCCACCACGGCGGTGAACCCTCCGCGCGCTGCGGCACGGGTGCCGGTCTCGATCGTCTCTGCCTCCTCCTTGCCCGGTTCGCGCAGGTGGACGTGCAGGTCGACGAAGCCCGGCGTGACCAGGCAGCCGGCGGCATCGAGGATCGTGTCGCGATGGTCGGCGGAGTGGGCGACGTGGCCGACCTCGACCACCGTGCCGCCCTCGATGGCGACGTCGGCGTGGCGGCGGCCGGTCTGATCGAGGACCTCGCCGCCGAGGATCAGGATCCGCTCGCTCATGTCGTTCCTTTCAGGTCGCTGCCCGACCCGAGCAGCTTGAACAGCACCGCCATCCGCACCGCGACGCCGTTGGTCACCTGGTGCAGGATCATCGATCCCGCCAGCTCTCCCGGATCGACCACCATCTCGACCCCGCGGTTCATCGGTCCCGGGTGCATCACCAGCGCGTGGGCCGGCAGGCGGGCGGCGCGTTCCGCGGTCAACCCGTACAGCGACGAGTACTCGCGCAGGCTGGGCAGCAGACCGTCGTCCATCCGCTCACGCTGGACGCGCAGCAGGTACAGCACGTCGAGGTCGGCGACGAGGTCGTCGAGCCGGTGGGACACCGCGACCGGCCAGCCGGCGACGTCCGGCGGGAGCAGGGTCGGTGGGGCGACGAGCACCACGTTGGCGCCGAGCGCGCTGAACGCCTGCACGTCGCTGCGCGCCACACGGCTGTGCTTGACGTCGCCGACGATCGCGATCGTCAGCCCGTCGAACCCGCCGCGCCGGTTCAGCCCGGTCCGGATCGTGTAGCTGTCGAGCAGCGCCTGTGTGGGGTGCTGGTGCCAGCCGTCGCCGGCGTTGACGATGCTCGCGGTCGTCCATTGCGTCACCTGTTGCGGTGCGCCGCTGCTGCGGTGGCGGATGACGAACGCGTCGACGCCCATCGCGGCGATCGTCTCGATCGTGTCGCGCAGGCTCTCGCCCTTGTTCACGCTGCTCGACGAGACGGCGAAGTTCATCGTGTCGGCGCTCAGCCGTTTGGCCGCGGTGTCGAAGCTGGTGCGGGTGCGCGTGGAGTCCTCGAAGAACAGGCTGACCACGCTCCTGCCGCGCAGTGCGGGCACCTTGGGGATCGGCCGGTTGCTGATCTCGACCATGTGATCGGTCAGTTCGAGCAGCTCGTGCAGGTCGTCGGCGGTGAGATCCTCGATCGAGAGGAGATGCTTCATTCCAGGACCACCCCGTCGGCGGTGGCGCTGACGTTCTCGGCACGGGCGG
>CAZMHG010000566.1:0-2399 GCA_964565975.1 uncultured Ilumatobacteraceae bacterium
GCTCAACCCGCGGTCGCAGATCAACGAGGCGATCGCCCAGCCGCTGCGTGTCCACGGGCTATACGACCACGGCGGCAAGGAACGCGTCGCCGAGCTGCTCGACCTGGTCGGCCTGAACCCCGAGCACGGCAACCGCTACCCGCACGAGTTCTCCGGTGGCCAGCGCCAGCGCATCGGCATCGCCAGGGCTCTGGCGCTGAAGCCGAAGCTGATCGTGCTCGACGAGCCGGTGTCCGCCCTCGACGTGTCGGTCCAGGCCGGCGTCGTCAACCTGCTCGAGGACCTGCAGAACGAGCTCGGGTTGAGCTACCTGTTCATCGCCCACGACCTCTCGGTGGTGCGCCACATCTCCGATCGCGTCGCGGTGATGTACCTCGGCAAGGTCGTCGAGATCGGCGAACGTGACGAGGTCTACGACCGGCCGATGCACCCCTACACGCAGGCGTTGCTCTCGGCCGTGCCGATCCCCGACCCGCGCAGCGAACGCACTCGGCACCGCCAGGTGCTGGGCGGCGACGTGCCCTCGCCGGTCAACCCGCCGAGTGGATGCCGCTTCCGGACGCGCTGCCCGCTCGCCGAGCAGATCTGTGCCGAGGTCGAGCCGCCGCTCGTGCAGCAGGAGAACAGCGACCACTGGGTTGCCTGCCACTTCGCCCGCGTCACCGACGGCAGCGTGTTGCTGGGTGTGTCCCGCGCGCTGGACGACGCGCCAGACGTGCCGCCGGCCGACGTGTCAGCGGATGACGTCGACCACGGCAGTGAGGTCGTGAACGCTGACCAGCCCGGGTGACTCGATGTGGATCGTGTCGCCGTCGAGCAGGCTGATCGACACCACGCCGCCATGGGTCACCCCGACCAGCGCACGGTGCAGCACGACGTCGTCGATCTCGTCCTGGTCGATCACCCGCCACACGCGCCGGTGATGCCTGGAACCCACGAGGAGCACCAGCCGCCGGTCGGTGGCGACCATGCCGACGGATTGATTCGTCCGTAGCGGCGGCGCGCCGGGCGGCCGCAGCCGGCCGAGGAGCAGGTACGCGCCTGTGAACACCACGACGATCGCCGCCTCGGCGGCCACGCCGGTCGCCAGGGTCGACGGCCAGGTGAGGATCGTCACCGCGCACAGCACGAGCATGGGGATGATCAGCTTCTGGTACCGGCTGGTCCAGCCGAGCGCGTAGCCACGGGCGACGGCCAGCACCGGCTCGCTTCCGGTCGCGGCCGCGGCGTCGGCGCGCAGCCGTGCGGCGATGTGTTCGTTCACCGCGCCGCACCCGCGACGCCGGCCACGATCGACCAGACGCCCGACGACACGGCACCGTCCCCCGAAACGGCGACGTCCCCCGAAACGGTGGCACCGGCGGGAACGGTGCCACGGCTCATGGCGCGCACCCTACCGGGGGGATCGGGGCGGCTTGCTAAGGTTCGCCACACCGACGGGCAGCGTTGCTCGTTCCGTACGACCCAAGGGGGATCACACATGATGCGCAGATCAATGCGCGCTGGCGTCCTGATGGCCGGCCTCGGCGTGCTGTCGCTTTCGGGCATTGCCCAGGCGACCGCGTCGACCACACCAGCCACCACCGCCGGCACCACGGCTGCGAGCGGCGACCTGTGCGCCGACAAGACCAAGAACAGCAGCAACATCAAGTCGATCGAGGCGGTCGACGCCAGCACGGTGAAGTTCACGCTGTGCAACGCCGACGTCGCCTTCCCGTCGAAGGTGGCCTTCTCCGCGTTCCAGATCGCTCCTAGCGAGTACCTCACGTCCACCGGCGGCACCGGCGACCTGCTGGAAAAGCCCGTCGGGACCGGCCCGTACGTGCTCAAGGCGTGGGAGAAGGGCAGCCAGATCGTCCTCGAACGCAACGACAACTACTGGGGCACCAAGGCGCTGTCGAAGACCGTCGTGTTCAAGTGGAACGGCGAGAGCGCCCAGCGTCTGGTGGAACTGCAGTCCGGCAACGCCGACGGCATCGACAACGTCGGGACCGACGACTTCGCCACGCTCGAGAGCGACTCGAACTACCAGGTCAAGGCGCGTGATCCGCTGAACGTGTTCTACGTCGGCTTCAACGTCGACATGGCGCCGTTCGACAAGCCCGAGGTCCGCAAGGCGATCGCCCTCACGCTCGACCGCCAGCGCATCGTCGACAACTTCTACCCGAAGGGCTCGGTCGCCGCGACGCAGTTCCTCCCGCCGGGCATCCCCGGCTTCGACAAGGCGTTCACCGACTACACGCGCAACGTCGACGAGGCCAAGAAGCTGATGGAGCAGGCCGGCCTGAAGGACGGCGTCGACGTGACGCTGAGCTACCGCGACGTGCAGCGTGGCTACCTGCCGCAGCCCACGCCGATCGCCACCGACATCCAGGCCCAGCTGGCCGAGATCGGCATCC
>CAZMHG010000567.1:0-2396 GCA_964565975.1 uncultured Ilumatobacteraceae bacterium
CCGTCTTCAGCACCCACGAGCTCTCGTTGGTGAACGGGTCGAGGATCACGCTGGCCAGGTGGAAGGTGGTCAGCCACTCTTCGAGCCGGCGCTGGTCGCCACCGAGCGCTGCCAGTTGGATGTCGGGGGAGGGGGTGCTGACCACGGCGACGAGGTTAGTGCGGCGGGTGTCGGCGGCCGAAGTGTCCGGCGTCCCGTTGCGCCGGTGCGCGGGTTACGGTCGGGCATGGCCAACAAGCGGGCAAGCATCGCAATGACCCACGACGAGGTGTTGCAGTACTTGGACACGCAACGGATCCTCAACGTCGCCACGATCGGGCCCGGCGGGCACCCCCATCTGGTGGCGATGTGGTACGCGATCATCGACGGCAAGGTTGCCTTCTGGACGTTCGCCAAGAGCCAGAAGGTGCTCAACCTGCGTCGTGACCCGAAGATCACCGGGTTGGTCGAGAGCGGCGACAGTTACGAGGAGTTGCGCGGTGTCGAACTGGTCGGGACCGGCCGCCTGGTCGACACGTTCGAGGGCACGCTGGCGATCGGCAAGGCGGTCGGGGCGCGCTACAGCGGCGACGGTGCGCTGAGCCCCGAAGCGGTGCCGTTCCTCGAGGCGCAGGCGGCGAAGCGGATCGGCGTGGTCCTCGAGGTCGAGCGACTCGTCAGCTGGGACCACCGCAAGCTCGCCGGGAACTACTGACCACCGGCCGGGTACGCCGCGGGGCGCGGTTGGCGCGTGCTCAGCGCCAGGTCGGGGGTGTGCGCGCGGCGTCGGCGAGGAGGTGGGCGACACGCTCGAGGTCGTCGTCGGCGACCTGGCCAACGGTGACGCGCAGCCAATGGTCGTGCTCGGCGGTGTCTTCGCCGACCAGGAACGGCGAGCCGGGCGCGACGCCGATGCCGTGTGTCGCCAGGGCGAGCATCGCGGCGCGTTCGTCGGCGACGCCGAGCCACAGGTTGATCCCGTCGTCGCCCGTCCAGCCGACCCCGCGCCGGGCGAGCACCCGGCACACCGCGTCGCGCCGGTATCGGTAGCGGTCACGCGCTGCCTGCACGGTGGTCACCGTGCTCCGGTCGTCGAGCATCGCCAGGAGCACGGCCTGCAGGATCCGGCTCGTCCAGCCGGCCCCGAGCATGCGCCGGTTGGCCACGGCGCGCACCACCGCACCGGCGCCGCCGACGGCGGCCAGGCGCAGATCGGGACCGTGGCTCTTGGAGAAGCTGCGGATGTGCACGGTGCGATCGGGCAGCCACGTGCCAAAGCTGACCAGCCGGCCCATGGCGATGTCACCGCTGTGGTCGTCCTCGACGATCACCGCAGCGGAGCCGGCCAGGATCTTGGCCAGGGCCCGTGCCCGCCTGGCGGTGGTCGTGACCCCGGTCGGGTTGTGTGCCCGCAGCTGGCAGAACACCGACGCCGGTTGGCGCTCCACCGCCTCGGCGAACGCCTCGGGGCGCATGCCTTCGCCGTCCATCGGGACGCCGATGATCTCGGCGCCGAGGTGTTCGAGCAGATCGAGCAGCGGCGGGAACGTCGGCTGCTCGACGATCGCCCGGTCGCCCAGCCGGACGACCTGCTGGGCGATCCGGTCGAGCGCGTCCATCGCCCCGTCGACCACCGTCATCGCCTCGGGAACGAACGGCCAGGTGCGGCGCAGACGTTCCTCGAGCGCCGGCAGCACGGCCGGATCGAGGTAGGTGGACGTCAGCGATCGCTCGCTGAGCGCGCCGACGACCGCGGCGACGTTGGGGAGCAGCGCCGGGTCGGGGGTCCCGGTGGACAGGTCGAGCGTGAAGTGCCCTGGCCCCTCGGTGATCCGCCGGTAGCGGTTGGGCGCCCCGGCGCCGGTCGGGGTGCGCACGAACGTGCCCCGCCGGCCGCGGCCCTCGACCGCGCCGACGACGGCTAACGACTGCCAGGCCTCGCTGATCGTGGTCGGCGAGACGCCCAGGCGCCGGGCGAGGTCGCGCACGGTGGGCAGGCGGGTGTCCGGGACCAGCCGACCGGAGGTGATCATCCGGTTGACGGCCGCGGCCACGCCGCGGGCGGACCGATCGTCGATCTCGGCGACCAGTGCGTCGGCGGCGAGCTCGCCGGCAGCGCGCCCGCCGGACGAGGGCGCGACGGACGAGGTCGCGACGGTGGCGATCGGCGTCGGGCGGTGCCGGTCAACGGCGTGTGAACTCATTGTGCGGTAACAATACTTGGATTGTGCGACGTGTGGTGTCACATTAGAGTCGGGCGCCATGGGGAGAACCGTGCGTGCCGCACTGCTGCAGACCGACTGGCCGGGGACGAAGGAGGCGATGCTCGACAAGCACGAGCGCGCCGCCCACGACGCGGCCGCGCAGGGGGCGCAGGTGATGTGCTTCCAGGAGCTGTTCTACGGCCCGTACTTCTG
>CAZMHG010000568.1:0-2385 GCA_964565975.1 uncultured Ilumatobacteraceae bacterium
ACCGGTGCGGTGAACTGCATGCACGACTCGTTCACGCCGATCGGCGGGATGATGCCGATGATCCACATGATGCTCGGTGAGATCTCGCCGGGTGGGGTCGGCGTGGGGATCTCGGGTGTGCTCGTGCTCGCCCTGCTGTCGGTGTTCATCGCCGGCCTGATGGTCGGCCGGACGCCCGAGTACCTGGGCAAGAAGATCCAGGCGTCGGAGATGAAGCTGGTGACCCTGTACATCCTGGCGATGCCCGTCGCGTTGCTCACCTGGGCGGCAGCGTCGGCGATGGTGGGGACCGCGGCGACGTACCAGTCGGGCGCGCATGGGCTGTCGGAGCTGCTGTACAACTTCGCCTCGACGGCGAACAACAACGGCTCGGCGTTCGCCTTCCAGGGCACCGGCACGCACTGGTACGAGGTCACGCAGGGCGTCTCGATGCTGATCGGTCGGTTCTTCACGGTCATCCCGGTGCTCGGCATCGCCGGCTCGCTGGCGGCCAAGCCGAAGGTGCCCGAGACGAGCGGCACGCTGCCCACCCACACCGCCCTGTACGGCGGGCTGCTCGCCGGCGTGATCCTGATCGTCGCCGGCCTGACCTTCTTCCCCGCCCTTGCGCTGGGTCCGATCCTCGAACACCTGTCGCTGTGAGGTCCGTGCGCTCATGACTGCAACCCTCAACTCGTCGGCGCCGCAGAAGGCGCCAAAGGTGCGCCGCAAGGCGTCGGCGTCGGCGTCGATCTTCGACCCGACGATCGTCCGCCAGGCGACGATCGACGCGGTGCGCAAGCTGAACCCGGCGACGCTGGCGAGGAACCCGGTGATGCTCATCGTCGAGCTCGGCTCGGTGCTCACGACGTTCCTGTTCATCCGCGACTGGAGAGCAAGCTCCGGTACGCAGCAGGCGTTCGCCGGGCTCGTCGCGCTGTTCCTGTGGGCCACCGTGCTGTTCGCCAACTTCGCCGAGGCGATGGCCGAGGGCCGCGGCAAGGCCCAGGCGGCCACCTTGCGCAAGACCCGCGCGGACACCACCGCGTTCGTCCGCCAGCCCGACGGCACCATCATCGAGCGGTCCTCCACGGCGTTGCAGATCGGCGATCTCTGCGTGGTGTCGGCCGGCGAGGTGATCCCCGGCGACGGCGATGTCGTCGCGGGCATCGCGACGGTCGACGAGTCGGCGATCACCGGTGAGTCCGCCCCGGTGATTCGCGAGTCGGGTGGCGATCGCTCGGCGGTCACCGGTGGCACGCGAGTCCTCAGCGACCAGATCGTCGTGCGGATCACGGCCAAGCCGGGAGAGACGTTCCTCGATCGGATGATCTCGCTCGTCGAGGGTGCCGACCGGCAGAAGACCCCGAACGAGATCGCGCTGTCGATCCTGCTCGCCGGCCTGACGATCATCTTCACGCTCGCCGTGACCACGTTGCAGCCGTTCGCGATCTACTCCGGTGCGGCGCAGTCGATCATCGTGCTCGTGGCGCTGCTGGTGTGCCTGATCCCGACCACGATCGGCGGGTTGCTGTCGGCGATCGGCATCGCCGGGATGGACCGCCTCGTGCAACGCAACGTCCTGGCGATGTCGGGGCGTGCCGTCGAAGCGGCGGGCGACGTGACCACGCTGCTGCTCGACAAGACCGGCACCATCACCTTCGGCTCGCGCCAGGCTGCCCAGTTCATCCCGGTACACGACGTCGCCGATTCGGACGTCGCGGAGAGCGCGCTCGTCTCCTCGCTCGCCGACGAGACGCCCGAGGGGCGATCGATCGTCGACCTGGCCGTACGCGACTTCGGTCTCACCCCGGTCGACGATCCCGGCGCAGTCCTCGTCCCGTTCACCGCGCAGACCCGCATGTCGGGGATGGACCTGTCGAGCGGCCGATGCGTGCGCAAGGGCGCGACCGACTCGGTGCGCCGATTCGTCGAGACCGTGGGCGGCCACGTGCCGCTCGAGCTGCTGCCGATCGTCGAGCAGGTCTCCAAGGACGGCGCGACACCGCTCGTGGTGGTCGATCGCCGCCCCGGCGAGCAGTGGCGGGTGCTGGGCGTCATCCGCCTCAAGGACACGGTCAAGCCGGGCATGCGCGAACGCTTCGACGAGCTCCGCGCGATGGGCATCAAGACCGTGATGATCACCGGCGACAACCCGCTCACGGCCGCGGCGATCGCCGTCGAAGCCGGGGTCGACGACTTCCTCGCCGAGGCGACGCCCGAGGACAAGATGGCGCTGATCAGGCGCGAGCAGACCGGCGGCAACCTCGTGGCGATGACCGGCGACGGCACCAACGACGCCCCCGCCCTCGCCCAGGCGGACGTTGGCGTGGCGATGAACACCGGCACCCAGGCGGCCAAGGAAGCCGGCAACATGGTCGACCTCGACTCCAACCCGACGAAGCT
>CAZMHG010000569.1:0-2383 GCA_964565975.1 uncultured Ilumatobacteraceae bacterium
CGCCGGCGCGAACCAGTTGGCCCGTTCCCAGCCGGCGACCTCGCCGAAGCACGCGCCGCGGGCGGCAAGGCGATCGTGCAGCACCGAGCGGCGTACTCCGCGTGCCGTCCGCAGTTGGTGGAACGGCCAGTGCATCGCGTAGATCAGGCCGAGGGTCTCGACGGTGCGATCTCGCAGATAGCCGGCGTTGCGCTGGAAGGGCATCATCCGGCGGATGTCGACGTCCCACAGATCCATCGGCGGGTGACCGTCCAGGATCCAGTCGGCGAGCACCTTGCCCGCCCCACCCGACGACTGGATGCCAATCGAGTTGAAGCCGGCGGCGACGAACAGGTCCTTGACCTCGTGGTGCGCACCGAGCAGGTAGCGGTCGTCGGGCGTGAAGGACTCTGGACCGTTGAAGAACAGCCGGATGCCGATCTCGCCGAGGGCCGGGAAGCGGTGGACGGCCATGTCCATCAGCGGGGCGATGTGGTCGAAGTCCGCAGGCAACGAGTCGAAGGCGAACGATTCGGGAATACCTGTCATCCCCCACGGCTTGGCGACTGGCTCGAACCACCCGACCAGCAGGTTGCCGGCGTCCTCCTTGAAGTACGCGCACGAGTCCCCGTCACGTACCACGGGCATGTCGGGCGACAGCGCGTCCATGTGCTCGGTGACGATGTAGAAGTGCTCCGAGGCGTGCAGCGGCACGGTGACGCCGGCCTGGTTGCCCAGGTGGCGGCCCCACATCCCGGCCGCGTTGACCACGGCGTCGGCGGCGATCTCGCCCTGGTTGGTGCGCACGCCCACGGCGCGCCCGTCGCGCACGATGATCTCGGTGACCTCGACGCCTTCGACGATGCGCGCACCCATGGCCTTGGCGCCCTTGGCCAACGCCTGGGTGGTGTCGATCGGGTTCGTCACGCCGTCGTCGGGCAGATGGACGCCGCCGATCACGTCCTCGACGTTGACCATCGGGGCCAGCCGGGCGACGTCGCCGGGGCCGATGATGTCGACGCGCAGCCCGCACACCCGGGCCATCGACGCGCCGCGCTTGAGCTCCTCGAACCGCTCGTCGTTGGTCGCCACGGCCACCGAGCCGCGCTGGCGAAAACCGGTCGCCTGGCCGGTCTCGGCCTCCAACCCGGCGAACAGATTGGTGGTGTACTGCGCCAGCCGGGTGAGGTTCTGCGTCGCGCGCAGCTGGCCCACGAGCCCGGCGGCATGCCAGGTGGTGCCGCAGGTCAGCTGCTTGCGCTCGAGCACGATGACGTCGGTGCAGCCGCGCTTAGCCAGGTGGTAGGCGACGCTCGCGCCGACGATGCCACCTCCGATGACGACGACGTTGGCGTGGTTGGGGAGGCTCACACCCGCATCCTCGCAGACGTCGGCGCAGTACGGTCGATGGTCAGCGGCCGAGCACGCCGACCGGCCTGCCGCACCGCGCGACGATCTTGGAGGACGACATGATCTGGTTCATCACCGGCGCCTCACGCGGCTTCGGACGCGAATGGGCGATCGCCGCGCTCGAACGCGGCGATCAGGTCGCCGCCACCGCGCGCACGCCGTCGATGCTCGACGACCTCGCCGCTCGGTACGGCGGTCGGTTGCTGGCGTTGCAGCTCGACGTCGACGACCGTGCGGCCGACTTCGCCGCTGTCGCCGCGGCGGCCGACCACTTCGGGGGTCTGGACGTCGTGGTCAACAACGCCGGCTACGGCCAGTTCGGGATGATCGAGGAGCTCACCGAGGCCGAGGCTCGCGCGCAGTTCGAGACGAACGTGTTCGGTGCGCTGTGGATCACGCAGGCGGCGCTGCCGATCCTGCGCGCCCGCGGTGGCGGGCGGATCATCCAGGTGTCGTCGATCGGTGGCATCAGCGCGTTCCCGAACATCGGCATCTACAACGCCTCGAAGTGGGCGCTCGAAGGGTTCAGCCAGTCACTCGCCCAGGAAGTCATCGGGTTCGGCATCCACGTCACGCTGGTCGAGCCAGGTGGCTTCACG
Source organism: uncultured Ilumatobacteraceae bacterium (assembly GCA_964565975.1). GTDB lineage: Bacteria > Actinomycetota > Acidimicrobiia > Acidimicrobiales > Ilumatobacteraceae > JAKOUY01. Next base: position 1,989 of record CAZMHG010000569.1, read on the forward strand.
ACCGACTGGGCCAGCACGTCAGCCCGGCACGCGACGGCGAACCCCGACTACGACGCGTTCCGCGTGGTGGCCGCCGCCGAACGAGCCACGCGGGTCGGCAACCCCGGCGATCCCGTGGCCACCCGCGCCGCGATCCTGCAGCTCGTGGACACCCCGAACCCGCCGCTGCGCGTCTTCTTCGGCGACGGACCGCTGGCGCTGGCAGCCGCCGACTACGACAGGCGCCTGGCCGAATGGCGCCGGTGGGAGCCGCTGTCCTTGCTGGCCCAGGGCGCCAGATCCTGATCGGCGCGTCCCGCCGGAGCGGATCAGCTACCAGCCCGGCCCCCGGAGGACGGCGTGGCGCCCGGCGCGGGCGGCAGGTCGTCGAGGAAGTCCGCGGTGGGGACGAAGAA
>CAZMHG010000570.1:0-2371 GCA_964565975.1 uncultured Ilumatobacteraceae bacterium
CGGCGGCTTCAACGTGTTCCCGCGCGAGGTCGAAGACGTGATCAGCACCCACCCTGCGGTCAACGCCGTGATGGTCATCGGCGTCCCGGACGAGAAGTGGGGCGAGGCGGTCAAGGCGATCGTCGTGCTCCAACCGGGGGCCGAGCCGACCGACGAGCTGACCGCCACGCTGCAGCAGCTGGTCAAGGACGCCAAGGGCTCGCAGCAGTCGCCGAAGACGGTCGACTACGTCGACGCCCTGCCGCTGACGCCCGTCGGCAAGCCGGACAAGAAGGCGGTCCGGGCGCGGTACTGGACGTCGTCGGACCGCGCCGTCTCCTGAGCGCAGCGCGGCCCGGCGCAACAGGCTCGACACAACAAGACTGATACGGTGCAACGCAGGATTTCTGCGTCTACGCTGTTGGACATGTCAACTTCATCGCTCACCGGTCAGCGTCTCCCGCTGCTGTCGTTGCCGACCGTGGTCCTCCCCGGGGCGACGATCACTCTCCACCTCGGCGACGAGGTCGTGCGCGCCGCCGTCGAGGCCGCCCGACGCGGTCCGGCCAACCGCCTGGCGATCGTCGCCCCCGGCGACGACCCGGCAGCCGGCGACGTGATCGGCGTGGTCGCCTCGGTCCCGGACGTGGGCAAGTTGCCCAGCGGCGACCCGGCGGCGATCGTCCAGGTCGCCAGCCGCGCCCGGATCCGGCGCACCCAGCCCGACCCCGCCGAGCCGACGTCGGGCGCCGACGCGTCCGGCATGTCCGGCGCGTCCGGCACGTCCACCACGTCCGGCTCGCCCGAGCTGGCATACGTCGACGCCGTCGAGTTGCTCGACCCGGCGCCGTCGGCGCGCGTCGACGCCGCGGCGCGCGAGCTGCGCGCCACACTCGAGCTGATCGCCCCGCTGCGTCGCTCGCGTCGCCTGCCCGACCTGCTCGCCTCGATCCGCCATCCCGGTGCGCTGGCCGACGCCGTGGCAACCTGGGCGGACTTCGCCGACGACGACCGGCGGCGCGTCCTGCACGCGGTCGACCTGGGTGACCGGGTCGACGCGATCCACGCCTGGGCGCGCAGCCATCTGGCCGAGCTGCAGGTGTCCGAGTCGATCCGCAACGACGTCAGCGCCGGGGTCGACCGCCAGCAGCGCGAGTTCGTCCTGCGCCAGCAGCTGGCGGCGATCCGCAAGGAGCTGGGCGAGGGCGACGATGACGTCGCCGGCGAGTTCCGCACCAAGCTCGCCGATCTGGACGCGCCGGCGTCGGTCAAGCTGGCCGTCGCCAAGGAGCTGGACCGGTTCGAACGGATGAGTGCCCAGTCGCCCGAGCACTCGTGGGTACGCACCTGGCTGGACCGCATCTTCGAGATGCCGTGGGGCACCCGCTCGACCGACTCGCTCGACCTGGTTGCCGCACGCGAGCAGCTCGACGCCGACCACTACGGGCTGACCGACGTGAAGGACCGGATCGTCGAGTTCCTCGCCGGGCGCAAGCTGCGCCACCAGCGCGGCATCGACCAGCGCAGCACCGAGCCGGCGGCGCGCGCCGCGCGTGGCGCCGGTGCGATCATCACGCTCGTCGGGCCGCCAGGTGTCGGCAAGACCAGCCTCGGCGAGAGCATCGCCCGGGCGATGGGCCGCCAGTTCGTGCGCGTCGCGCTCGGCGGTGTGCGTGACGAGGCCGAGATCCGCGGACACCGGCGCACCTACGTGGGCGCGCAGCCCGGGCGCATCGTGCGCGCCCTGCAGGAAGCCGGGACGATGAACCCGGTCGTCCTGCTCGACGAGGTCGACAAGCTCGCCGCCGGCGGCTGGTCGGGCGACCCGACCGCAGCGCTGCTCGAAGTGCTCGACCCGGCGCAGAACCACACGGTCCGCGATCACTACCTGGAGGTCGACCTGGATCTGTCCGAGGTCGTGTTCATCGCCACGGCGAACGTCGCCGACACGATCCCCGCACCGCTCCTGGATCGCATGGACCTGGTGCGCCTCGACGGCTACACCGAGGACGAGAAGCTGTTCATCGCCCGCCGCTACGTGTTCCCACGTCAGGTCGAGCAGGCCGGTCTGACGCCCGACGAGGTGCACGTCGGCGACGACGTGATCTCGGCGATCGTCCGTGGCTACACGCGTGAGGCCGGTGTCCGGTCGCTCGAGCGCGAGCTCGGCCGGCTCGTCCGCAAGGTCGCCGCCAAGGTCGCCGCGGGCGATCCCACGCCGATCACCGTCGACGTCGATGGACTGTCGGCATGGATCGGGCGTCCCAAGGTGGTCGACGACATCCCGGAGCGGACCAACGCCGCCGGGGTTGCCACCGGCCTTGCGGTCACCGGCGCCGGCGGCGACGTGCTGTTCGTCGAGACGACCGCGTTCCCGACGGGCCCGGATGTT
>CAZMHG010000571.1:0-2369 GCA_964565975.1 uncultured Ilumatobacteraceae bacterium
CGGCAACGTGCTGTTGCTCGACGAGCCGACCAACGATCTCGACGTCGACACCCTGCGCGCGCTGGAGAGCGCGCTCGACTCGTTCCCCGGCTGCGCCGTGGTGATCAGCCACGACCGCTGGTTCCTCGACCGCATCGCCACCCACGTGCTGGCCTTCGAGGGCGACAGCCAGGTGCGCTGGTTCGAAGGCAACTTCAGCGAGTACGAGGCGTGGCGACACAAGGAGCTCGGCGCGTCCGCCGACCAGCCGCACCGCATCAAGTACAAGCCGCTCGCCCGGTGACCGACTCACCCCATGGCGGCCGTCGGCGATCGGGCAGACTGAACCGATGCCGGCACGCGTGATCCCTCGCATCTGCGCGGCGGTGTTCGTCGCCGGCATCGCCGGAATCATCGCCACCTCCATCGTGTCGAACAACAACGGGTTGGTGCTGGCGATCGGCGGCGTCATCGTGCTGGCCGCGGTGGCGCTGCTGACCTACAGCACCACCGTTGGGGCACCGCGCATCGACGTCTTCGACGAGGCCGCCGCAGAAGCGGTCGAGGCTCGCATCGGCCGCCTGGTCGCCGCCGGCGCGAGCGAGGACGAGGTGCGCGGCCTGGTGCGCGACGCCAGCCGGCTGCGCACCCCATGAGTGCCGCAACCGCCGGGATCGTGCAAGGGGGCGAGACCGACGCAGCGCTGGCCGCACGCCTGGCGACGCGCGCCGGCGAGATGCTGCTCGACGTCCGCCGGGCGCTCGGTCGGGCTGGCGTGGCGTACTGGCAGGTGATGGACGAGGGCGATCTCGTCGCGCACCGCTACCTCGCCGACGAGTTGCACCGTTCCCGGCCCGACGACGCGGTGCTGTCCGAGGAAGGCGCCGAGGATCCGCGCCGGTTCGGTGCCGGGCGCGTGTGGATCGTCGATCCGCTCGACGGGACGAACGAGTTCGGCGAGCTCGGCCGCCCGGACTGGGCCGTGCACGTCGCCCTGTGGGACCACGACCACTTCGCCGCAGGAGCGGTCGCCCTGCCAGCGATGGGCGTCACGTTCACCACCGACCCCGCGCCGCCGCTGCCGGCCGTCACCCGGACCCGCCCACGCCTGGTGACCTCACGCAACCGCAACCCGTACGCCGCCGTGGTGGTGGCCCGCCGCCTGGAGTGTGATGCCGTCCGGCTCGGCTCGGCCGGGGCCAAGGCGATGGCGGTCGTCAACGGCGACGCGGACATCTACGTCCACGACGGCGGCATGTATCAGTGGGATTCGGCGGCGCCGGCAGCGGTGGCATTGGCCGCAGGGCTGCACGCCAGCCGGATCGACGGCTCACCGCTGGTCTACAACCAGCGTGATCCGTGGCTGCCCGACGTGCTGATCTGCCGGCCCGAACTGGCCGGCCGCGTGCTCGACGCCCTTGCCGGATCGGGTGTGTGACCGGTCGGACCGCCGCCCGCGACGTGCCGTAGGCTGAGCCGATGACGTCCCAGCCGACGGATCCGGGGCCCGAGAGCTCGACGACCAAGGGCGACGCCGGCGAGCGCCCGTTCCCGTGGTTGGCCACGGCCGCACTGGCGTCGATCGGCGCAGGTGCGGTCCACGGCGCGGCGATCGGGATCCATGCCGAGCACCCCGAACTGGCCCGGCTGTTCGTCGTGGTCACCGTTGCCCAGTTGGCCGCAGGTGTCGCCGCGCTGCTGCGGCCCACGCGTGTCGGCGCCGCGGCCCTCGCCGCGGTCAACGCCGCCGCCGTCGCTGCCTGGCTGGTGACCCGGCTCACCGGGGTGTCATTCGTCGGAGGCCTGGAAACGCGTGAGGCACCGCAGTTCACGGACACCACGTGTGCGCTGCTCGGTGCGGCGGCCGCCGGGGTGGCGCTCGCCGTGTTGCTCGTCGGCGGTCACCGCCCGGTCCGCGGCCGGCCCGGCCGGCTGCTCGGCCCGATCGTCGGCGTGGCCGCGCTCACGCTGCCGGCGATGTGGGTCGGCAGCACGCACGTCCATGCGCACACCGATGACGGCGCGCTCGCCGCCGGCGCCCACACGCACACCGCCGACGGGTCCGCGGCCAGCGACGCGGCCGCTGCAGACCCAACCGCAGCCGGCCAGACCGCAGCGGTCACGGCGCACTCGCACGCCTCCGAGGCGACGCCGCGCGCCTCGACACCGGCGACCGCCCACACGCACGGCGCCGCGGCGACCGCCAGCACCGCGACCGCAAGCACCGCGACCGGCGGTACGGCGACGCCGACCACGGCGCACACCCACACCCACGGCACCGACGCGGCGGTCGACACCACCTGGCCACGCCCGTTCGATCCGAGCAAGCCGATCGACCTGAGCGGCGTGCCGGGCGTGACCGCGGAGCAACAAGCCAGGGCGACCAAGCT
>CAZMHG010000572.1:0-2363 GCA_964565975.1 uncultured Ilumatobacteraceae bacterium
CGAAGCGGAACGTCGACGGTGTCGCCCACGCCGGACCCATGATGCGATCGGCGAGGTCGAGGTACACCGCGGCCTGCTCGACGGTGCGGATCCCGCCCGACGGCTTGATGCCAAGCGTCCTGCCGTGGAACACGCCGTCGGCACCACCGAGGTCGTGGATCACGCCGAGCATCGTCTCCGCGGCCTCGGGTGTCGCCGACACCCTGGTCTTGCCGGACGAGGTCTTGACGAAGTGCGCACCGGCCTGGATCGCGTCGCGTGCCGCCGCGGCGATGAGCGCCGGGTCGGTCAACTCGCCGGTCTCGAGGATCGCCTTGACGTGCGTACCGCCGGCCGCGGCAACCACCGCGCCGACCATGTCGGGCACCGCGGCCGTGTCGCCGCGCAGCAGCGCCCGATACGGCACGACGACGTCGACCTCGTCGGCGCCATCGGCCACCGCGTCGAGCGTTTCGGCGACGGTGGCCGCGACGACCTCGCCACCCGCGGGGAAGTTGACGACCGTCGCCACCTTGATGCCCGTGCCGCGCAGCGCACCTGCGGCCTGGCCGACGAACGCCGGCCACACGCACACGGCGGCAACGGGGCCCGCCGCGGTGCTCGCCGCGGCGCACAGCGCGTCGATCTCGCCAGGCACGCAGCCGTACTCGAGGTTGGTGAGGTCCATCAGGGCGATCACCCGACGGGCCGACGAACGGGGGTCAGGACGGGTGCTCATCGTGTGATCCGATCTCCCACGGTGGGGCCAGCCGGTCGGGCCCTGCCCCCCACACGGTAGGCCACGCGCAGCGCCGCGCTCGCCGCGTCGACCTGCGCCGCGGTGCGCCCGTGGACCACTGCCAACGGCCGGCCGCCCGGCCCGGCGTCGACGTGGCTGCCGATCTCTGCCAGGTCGGTGAGCCCGACGGCGTGGTCGACCGGATCCTGCGGTCGGGTCCGACCGCCGCCGAGGGCGACCACCACCATGCCCACGCCGCGGGTGTCGATCGAGGTGACCGTGCCGGGCCGCCCGGCGAACACCGGGACGCGCAGCGGCGCACGCTCGAGGTGGCGCCACGGGTCGGCGAGGAAGCGTTTGGGTCCGCCGTTCGCCGCGACCATCCGTTCGAACCGCTCGGCCGCGGCACCCGAGTCGAGCGCGGCGTGAAGTTGGGTGCGGGCCGCGGCCAGCGAGCGTGCCAGGCCACCGGTGACCAACATCTCGGCGCACAGCGCGAGCGTCACCTCGTGCAGCCGCGCCGGCCGCGACACGCCCGTCAGGTAGTCCACGGCAAGGGCGACCTCGACGGCGTTTCCGGCGGCCGGGGCCAGCGGTTGGTCCATCGCCGTGAGCAGCGCGGTGGTCGGCGTACCGGCACCGTTGGCGACGCCGACGATGCTCTCGGCGAGCGCCCGTGCCTGCGGCGGCTTGGCCATGAACGCGCCGTTGCCGAACGTGACGTCCATCACCAGGCCCTGCAGCCCTGCCGCCAGCTTCTTCGACAGGATCGAGGCGGTGATCAGATCGATCGACTCGACCGTGGCGGTGACGTCGCGGATCGAGTACAGCCGCTTGTCGGCCGGTGCCAGCTCTGGGGTCTGGCCGATGATCGAGCAGCCGACCTTGGCCACCACCCGGCGGAACGCGGCCATCGTCGGCGTGGCGTTGTAGCCGGGGATCGACTCGAACTTGTCGAACGTGCCGCCGGTGTGGCCGAGGCCACGTCCGCTGATCATCGGCACGTATCCGCCGCACGCGGCGACCATCGGGGCGAGCATCAGCGACACCGTGTCGCCCACGCCCCCGGTCGAGTGCTTGTCCACGACCGGACCGGGCAGGTCCCACGACATCACCGTGCCGCTGTCGCGCATTGCCAGCGTCAACGCGACACGCTCGTCGAGGTCCATGCCGCGGAAGTACACCGCCATGGCGAATGCCGCGGCCTGGCCTTCGGTGACCGCGCCGGTGACCATGCCGCGAACGAACTCGGCGATGTCGGCGGCGGCCAGCCGGTGGCCGTCGCGCTTGGTCCGGATGATCTCCTGGGGAAGCACGGGCTCAACGTACCCGGTACCCGGGGTGGGGCACCGTGCGTCGGTGCCCCACCGTCGGGTACGTCAGCCGATCGTGTCGGCTGATTTCGTCAGCCGATTGCGTCGGCCGTGTCGGCGTCGGAGCTGTAGGTGCCGTGGATGTTGCTCAGCCACGCGGCGGGATCGTCGGCCTCGCTGGAGAAGTACGCCATCGGCTGGTAGTCCGGCGCCTCGGTCTCGAACTCGCGGTAGCGGTTCATTCCCGAGCCGGCGGGGATCAGCTTGCCGATGATGATGTTCTCCTTCAGGCCGAGCAGGCTGTCGGCGCGGCCGTCGATGGCCGCCTCGGT
>CAZMHG010000573.1:0-2362 GCA_964565975.1 uncultured Ilumatobacteraceae bacterium
AGGCGACAGCCGACGCCGCGAGCGCCGCGGCAGCGAGCGGTGAGCCGCCCATCGACCCGCTGCGATCGACCAGCAGGCACACGGCAAGGTCGGGCCGCTCCCAGTCACGCACCCGCAGATCGCCGGCGCGCACCGCGCCGACGCCTTCGGCGAGCGTCTCCATGCTGGCGTCGAGATCGACGTCGGCGCCGGAGTCCGTCCACGGCTTGGTGACCATCCGGCCGACACCGCGACGGCTCGCCGGACCGGTACGGGCCAGGTCGACGAACACGCGCCCGGCGAGCGACCTGGCGAGGGCCCGCAGCACGGGGTCCGTGGCCGAGGTCAGGTCGGCGAGCATCGCCAGGGTCGTGTCCGGATCGTCGCCCAGTCGATCCGTCAGCGCGCCTTCGTCCAGCTCGCCGACCTCGGGTGAGATCTGCTCGAAGCCGGCGTGGCGCTGCAACTCGCGCCGCGACGTGGTCCGCTTGCGGCTGCGGGCGACCTCGGCGTCCGCCTCGGCTCCTTCCTTGGTTGCCGGCGATCCGCCCCGGTCGTCGGGGCTCAGGCTTTTCCCGTGGTCTCCCGGTTCTGGTCGGGATCGTCCACCGCGCTGAACGTCCGCCACCACAGCTCTTCGACGATCTCCTCTGCCGTGCGCGTGCTGCCTTCGCGAACGCGGATCCGCCCGCTGAGCGCGACCTGAGCAGCATCCAGCCCGAGGTGCGCCTCGGTCGCGGCCACGCCGCGGAGGCCGGCCAGCGACCTGGCCACGGCGACGGTGTCCAGCGCCCCGCGGACGGACGAGCCGATGCGGACGTCGGGGTGGTGCCGCGTGGCGCGCACGACCTCCACGACGGCAGCGACCCACGCCGCCGTGGCCTGGTCGTGCTGTGCCCCGCCACCGGCCGTGGCCGGCGCGCCGGCGGCGGCGAGCACGATCTGCGCCTCCTCGTCGGGCGTCTGGTAGCCGAGCGCCAACCGGCAGACCCGGTCGTAGACCGCGCCGGAGATCCGCGCCGTGCCGATCGCGTCGAACGGGTTCATCGCCGCGACGAGGCGGAAGCCGGGCTCGGCGGCGATCCGCCCGACCCGCGGCACGTGCAACTCTGCTTCGCTCATCACGGTGATCAGCACGTTCAGCGTCTCTTCGGGGACCCGGTTGATCTCCTCGACGTACAGCAGCGAGCCGTTACGCAGTGCCTCGACGAGCGGGCCGGCGACGAAGTCCTCGGGGTCGTAGCCGCGGGCCAGCACCTGCGCGGGGTCGAAGTGGCCGACCAGGCGGGCGGGCGTCAGCTCGGCGTTGCCCTCGACGAACTCGAACCCGACGCCCAACTCGCGGGCGACCGCGCGCAGCAACGTGCTCTTGCCCGTGCCGGGAGGGCCCTCGAGCAGCACGTGCCGGCCCGCGTCGAGCGCCGCGACGAGCAGTTCCACGTCGCGGCCGCGGCCGACGACATGACGGGCGACCCGCCCGGCCAGGTCGCGGATCGACGTCACGCGCTGGCCTCCACGGGCCCAGTCTCCCACCCGCGGTTCAGCACAGCCCAAGCGCACCGACGGCCACGTACAGGCTGTTGGCGAAGAACTTGCCCTCGCCGACGCGCACGACGGGTCTCCCGCCGGCGTCGACCTGGACCCACACGTGGCCGCTGGAACCGTCGGCGTCGACCTCGATCTGCGTCAGCTGATGGTCGAAGACGTTGGCCGGCATGTCCGTCTGGGTGCCGTTGAGCTTGACCACGTCGGGCGCCGTCCCACATCCGGCGAAGACGTGGAACGAGACCAACGGCTGGCGGGAACGGGCCTCGGTCGTGGTGGTCGTGGCCGCGGCGGGCACCGGTGGCCGGTGCGACTGGCGGTACCAGGCGACGCCGATCGTCAGCACGGCCATCAACGCCACCACTGCGGCGACCTCGGTCAGCCGCGGCGGTCGGTTGGGCAGCAGGCGACGGGCGTCCATCGAGATGGGGTCACCCCAGGCAGACGACGAGCGCGGCGTCAGTGGTCGTAGACCAGGACGCCACGGATGTTCTTGCCGGCGTTCATGTCGGCGTAGCCGTCGTTGATCTCGTCCAAGCTGTACCGGCGCGTCACCAGGCCGTCGAGGTCGAGCTTGCCCTGCGAGTACAGCTCGAGCAGGCGTGGGATGTCCTGGCGGAAGTTTCCGGACCCGAACAGCGAACCGACGAGCTGCTTCTCGAACACCGTGAGGTACGCCGCAGGGACGGCGATGCTCTGCTCGATCGACGGATGGATGTTGGTCACGACGATCTTGCTGCGCTTGCCGCCGAGCCAGAACGCCTCGCCCAGGGCGTCGCCGTTGCCGACGCCCATGCACATGATCACCTTGTCGAAGCCACGGTTGTACGTGCTCTTC
>CAZMHG010000574.1:0-520 GCA_964565975.1 uncultured Ilumatobacteraceae bacterium
TCGCCTGGCTGGGGTTCTTCTACGCCGTGCTCAGGCGGCGCGCCGGGCGATGGCTGGCGCTGGCCGTCGTCGCCTACCTCGGCACCTCGCTGGACTACTTGCGCCACACCGACCAGGTGCTCAGCGAGCTGCCGTACATGATGCTGGTCGCCGCCACGCTGTGGTGGCTCGACCGCTGCCGCCACCACGGGCGCCGGCTCGACCAGGCGTCACGCGCCCAGCTGATCACGCTCGGCCTGCTGGCGATGGCCGTGTTCAACACCCGCCGCGAGGGTCTGGCGCTGATGGTCGGGCTGCTCGCCGTGCAACTGGTGGACCTGCGCGGCCGGCGCGGCGACGCCGACCTCCGCCGGGCGGCGACGCCGCTGGTGACCTTCGTCGTGTCCGTCGTGCTCGGCCAGTTCATGCTGCCCAGCGCGCTCGCCCCGGAGTACGACGGGTCCGGCCTCGGCCAGACGTGGAAGAAGTTGCGCGGCCCCTTCCAGGACGCCCTCAACGGCCAGCTGGGCCTGGGCACCCT
>CAZMHG010000574.1:530-2362 GCA_964565975.1 uncultured Ilumatobacteraceae bacterium
CGCGCTTGCCGCGATCGCCCTGCTCGCCGTTGCCGGCATGGTGATCCGGTTGCGGCGGGCGACGGCGGACGACATCTCCCTCGCCGTGTTCGCCGTGCTGTCGATGACGATCGCCGGCTCGATCCCGGCAGTCACCCCCAGGTACCTGATGGCTGTCACCCCGTTCGTCGTGTACTTCGCCGCGCAGGCGCTCGTCGCGCTGGCCCGCCTGGTGCCCGGTCGCGTTCGCGTGGTCGCCCCGTTGGCGGTCGCCGCGCTGGTGTCGGTCGGCACGGTCGTGCACGTCACCAAGCTGCCCGACGCCTTGTCGCAGGTCGCCGACTTCGACGACAGCGGCCGGGTGGTCGACGGCCCGTTCGCCGACTACGCCGTCGCCGGGTTCGAGGCGATCCGCCACTACACCCATCAGGACGACGTCGTCGGGTTCTTCAAGGCGCGCTCGATGACCCTGTTCACCAACCGCCGGGCGGTGCAGTCGAGCGACCTGCAGGTGATGCGCGAGCGCGCCGACTACTTCTTGATGCGCCGCAACAGCGACTACAGCCAACCGCTGGTCACCGACGCACAGGCGGCGACGATGGGCTGGACGTCCGTGTGGACGAGCGACCAATGGGTGCTGTGGCGCCTGCCGCGCTGGGACGCCACCCAGGTGGCGTCTGACAAGATCGACGGATGATCCCGCTCAACGACCTGGTCGCCCTGCTCGACCTCGAACCGATCGAGGTCAACTTGTTCCGCGGCAGTTCCGCGTCCGAGCATCGCCAGCGCGTGTTCGGTGGGCAGGTCGCCGGCCAGGCGCTCGTCGCCGCCACCCGCACCGTGGACGAACCCGACCGTCACGTGCACTCGCTGCACGCCTACTTCCTGCGCCCCGGCGACCCGAGCGTGCCGATCCTGTACGAGGTCGACCGGATCCGCGACGGGCGCAGCTTCACCACGCGCCGCGTCGTCGCGATCCAGCACGGACGGGCGATCTTCAACCTGTCGGCCTCGTTCCACATCCACGAACCGGGCGACGACTTCCAGCTGGGCATGCCCGACGACCTGCCCGATCCGGAGTCGCTGCCCGACTTCAAGGAGCGTATGGCGCCGTACCGGCACAAGCTCGGCGACTGGTACGACAGCCCCAAACCGATCGACGTGCGGTACGTCGGGATGCACCCGATGGAGCGCCAGGGACACAGCGCCGAACACCAGCGGGTGTGGCTGCGGGCCGCCGACCGCCTGCCGGACGACCCGACGATGCACGCCTGCGTGGCCACCTACGCCAGCGACATGACGTTGCTCGACACCGCGGTGATGCCGTTCGGCCTGTCGTTCGACACGCCCGGGATGCAGATGGCCAGCCTCGACCATGCGATGTGGTTCCATCGCCCGTTCCGCGCCGACGAATGGCTGCTGTACGACCAGCGGCCGCTGTCGACCGGTTCGTCGCGCGGCCTGGCCGGCGGAAACATCTACACCCGTGACGGCAAGCTGGCGATCACCGTCGTCCAGGAAGGGCTGGTGCGGTGGGGGCACTAGCCCGAGGCCGGCTGCTGGCCGGCGGCATCGCACTCGTCGCCGTACTCGGCGCGGCGGCGACACCGGCACCGACGACACCGGCAACGGCATCGACGACGACCCCGACGCCGGCGACCGCGGGGTCGGCCCCCGCGACATCACCGACCCGGCCGTCGACCGCCGCTCAGCCACCCGACGCCGTGCAGCTGCAGTTCGTCGCCGACGTCGACCGGCCCGTCGACCTGAAGTGGCGTACCGGCGACGACACGCTGTACGTCGTCCTGCAGGGCGGCCAGGTCGTGCCGATCCGCAACGGCGTCGCCCTGCCC
>CAZMHG010000575.1:0-2351 GCA_964565975.1 uncultured Ilumatobacteraceae bacterium
GTGCCATCGTCTTCGTCGACCTCGCCGACATCAGCGAGAAGGGTCGGCCCGACGACGGCTCATCACCACGCGCCGCCGTCTCCTCAGCGTGCTGCAGGGGCTGCCTGCGAGCCTGAGCGCCGACGACGTCCGGGCCATCCATCATCAGGCCTGCAACAGTCGAACCTGGCTTCCGGGACCAACCAAATCGGCGTCTTCGAGTTGACCTCGAGCGGGCGAGACTTGGACATGGCGAAGTACGACCCGCTGGCGCGATTCCTCGAGGACCTTCCCCGTGAACAACTCGTTGTGACGCTGTCCTTCGCTGACGTCGCCCGACTCGTCGGTGGGCTGCCTCCGAGCGCATACCGCCTCCGCCAGTGGTGGGCCAACGATTCGAAGGTGGAGGCGCGAGCCTGGCGCTCGGCCGGCTGGCACGTCGACGCTGACGGCGTGGACTTCAACGGTGAGAAAGTCCGATTCGCCCGAGGCAAGGTTGGCGGCACCCGGGCCCGTCGGCTGGGCTTGGAGTAGCACGAGCCATCCCTGCCTCTGGTGCCCTGGCCTCGGGATCACTCGGTACGGCAACGGTCAGAGAGCCCACTCCGTTCGAAGCGCGTCCATCAGTTCGACTTGACGTTTCTCCAGAATAGCAGGCGTCCATTCGTGATGGCTCAGGACTTGGCTGGTGAGCGCGAACGTGGCAACGCCGTTGGAACCGCTGAAGTACTTCACCTTCTTCTTCTCGAAGTCGAAGTTCTGTGCCTCCGAGTTCTTCGCCCGATTGAGCAACACGAGGTTTCCGAGGCGATGGGTCCAGTGAAGCCGTTCGTCGTCCGTGAACGTCTTCGTCCACAGGGAGTCGGCCTGCGGAGTCTGCGGAAGCACGTGCTCGACCGTGATCAAGGGATGGTCATAGCTGACCCCTGGGTTCTTGGCGAGGACCTCGTCAAGGCGAAGCAACACGTACTTCCTGACCTTGGACACAAGGTAGATCTCGCCTCCCAGACGCTTGACGGTCTCGGCCTTCTCGACGTCGGACAGCAGGAACGACGGGGAATCGAGGCCCTTACCGTCAGCGAGCTCTCGCAAGAGATCCGCGTAGCGCTGCGAGCGCGGCGTCGCGTAGACGCGACGGAGCAGCATGCTCGACGCAAGCCGTTCGAGCGCTCGGAAGAAGTCATCGAGCCACTGCGGATCGTCGGCATGAGTCCTGAGCGCCCAAAGTGCAGGCGGGCGCCAGTCGTTGTTGTCGAGCTGGGCAAGCCGCTTGAACCACGAGTTGACCTTGCCGGCCCCGGCGACCGCCGCATAACTCTGATCGCGGATCTGTTCGTAGGCGTCCGCGTACGGCACGACGACGTCGTCGACGAACTCTGCAGCCTTGGTCGGCAGGTAGGCCGACAGCACTTGCTCTGGGAATTCCTTCAGCAGCTCACGACGCGCTCGCACTTTGGAGAAGATCATGCGCAGATGAAGAAAGAGGTCCGCGAAGTCGTCGCGACCCAACGCTTCCTCTGCATCTTCCCAACGCTCCGCGTAGACGTCAGACACCTTTGCATCCAGAGCACCGATGATGAACGACTTGAAGATGTCGGCCGGGGACAGGTCCAGCCCTCGGGCGTTCATCACGCTGAAGATCCGGTGGGCGCTGTTGAGGTCTGGGGTACTGACCACCACCAGAAACGTGCGCTCGCTCAACATCCCGACGAGTTCAAGCCGGCGCTCCTCACTCCAAGTGCTGAGCAGCTGGTGCAGCGCACGCGCGTTGATCTGTACGGCTCTCTGTGCATCGGTCTTCAGCGCATCGGGCTTCAGCTTGAGCAAGGCGTCGATTGAGTCGGTGCTCTGCACCATGTCCCGAAAGAACGCAGCGTCTCGGGCTCGCAGGGCAAGCCGGGGCTTTGGCTCCAGCCTGCGGATCTTGTTGCCGGGCTCTGCGACCATCTTCTCCAGGTCGATCCGCAATTCGTCGTCATCTGTCAGGTCGCGCAACACGGCGAGCAGAATCGTGACGGTAGTGAGGCGTTGCTGGCCATCAATCACTTCGGCGTCGGAGGACTCCTTCCGCTTCACCAAGACGACCGAACCGAGGAAGTACGGCTCGTCTGTGTCTCGGTCCAACGCCTCCACGAGGTCGTCGAGGAGCTGAGTCGCCTGCTCAGCTTCCCAGGCGTACGGCCGCTGGTAGTCCGGAATCCGAAAGTCGTAGTCGCTGCAGAAGACCTTGTGCAGCGGCACCTCGTGAGCTTCAAGTTGTTGCATCAAGACAGTCCTTCACGCGAGTTCGTACAGCGAGCCGTGTTTGCTGGTCATCGTCGCCTCGACCGATTCAGCGAGGGCCGGGTCGTTGATCCGGAGACCGAATTCGA
>CAZMHG010000576.1:0-2346 GCA_964565975.1 uncultured Ilumatobacteraceae bacterium
CTGACGCTGGTGACGCCGGCCTCCTTCATGAGCCGCTGCTCGACGCCTCCCAACCTGTCCCTCGAAGGGGCGGTGAATTTGCCGGGCGCTGGTGTCAGCTCCTCGCCGCCTCAAGGAAATCCCGCCCCCAGCGGGCCAGATCGTAGGTACTGACGATCTCGAACAAGGTGCGCTGGCGGTCCTCGGTCGTGCGACCGTCGGCCGCTGCCTGGCTCGTGCCGTTGATGAAGTTGTTGAACGTCTGCATGGCATCGACGTTAGCCAGCGCCCTGACCGGGGTCGCCGCCGCGCCAGGCGGGCAACGGACCATTGATCGCGCCGGTGGCGCCGCCCATGATGGCGCGATGACCAATCCTGTGATCCGTACTGTCGGCGTGCCCAAGGAGATCAAGACCGCGGAGCACCGCGTGGCGATGACCCCCGACGGCGTGCGCGAGCTCGAGCGTTCCGGCGTCGACGTGTTCGTCGAGACCGGCGCCGGCGCGGGCGCCAGCTTCACCGATGCCGACTACCGCGCCGCCGGGGCCGACATCGTGCCGACGGCCGCCGACGCGTGGGCGCAGGAGATGGTCGTCAAGGTCAAAGAGCCCAAGCCGGAGGAGTTCGGCTTCCTGCGCCCCGACCTGACCCTGTTCACCTACCTCCATCTCGCCGCCTATCCCGAGGTCGCCAGGGCGCTGATCGACTCGAAGTGCACCGCCCTCGCCTACGAGACCGTCCAGACCGCCGGTGGTGCCCTGCCGCTGCTCGCCCCGATGAGCGAGGTCGCCGGGCGGCTCGCCCCGCAGATGGGCGCGCACTACCTCGAGCGCCACAATGGCGGGCGCGGCGTGCTGATGGGCGGCGCCCCTGGCGTGCAGCCGGCCAAGGTCGTCGTGCTCGGCGCCGGCAACGTCGGCTGGAACGCGGCCTGGATCGCCGCGGGCATGGAGGCCGAGGTCGCCCTGTTCGACAAGAACCTGGACCGCCTGCGGTGGGTCGACCAGATCAACAAGGGCCGGATCATGACCCTTGCATCGAACCGCGGCGCGCTCGAACGGCACATCGCCGACGCCGACCTGGTCATCGGCGCCGTGCTGGTGGCCGGCGGCCGGGCACCTGTGGTGGTCACCGAGGACATGGTCGCGACGATGAAGCCCGGCGCGGTCATCGTCGATGTCGCCATCGACCAGGGCGGGTGCATCGAGACGATCCACGAGACGACCCACACCAACCCGGTGTACGAGTTGCACGGGGTCGTGCACTACGCGGTGGGCAACATGCCCGGCGCAGTGCCGCACACGTCCACGTACGCGCTGACCAACGCGACGTTGCCCTACCAGCATGAGGTCGCCGTGTACGGCGCGGCGGGCAGTTGCCGGCGCGACCCGGCACTGGCCCTCGGGCTGAACACCTACGCCGGTCAGGTGACCAACGGGCCTGTCGCCCAGTTCCTCGACTGCTCGTTCGTCGACCCGGCAGCCGCGCTGGCGGGCTGATCACCCGACCGCGCGCCGGTCGGGTCGGTCGCCGTCGGGCGAGTCGCGGTCGGGTCAGTCGCAGCAGCTGTCGCGCCAACCACACGTACGGCACCTGAAGTGCGCGTGCTCCGGGTACAGGTCTGCACCACAGTGCGGGCACTCGGCGAACACCGCGTACCGGTCGCAGCGCGCCGCGCCCGATGTGGGCGTCCCCGCCGGCACCGTGGCACTGCGTGGTTCCATCGGGCCAGTGTCGCGCGCCGGGCTCGATCGGCTGCGGACACGCGCTCGTAGGCTGGCCGGACCGTATGTCCGTCGCCGCTTCACCCGTCGCCGCCTCGTCCGACGACGAGCGTCGTCACGGCACCGTCGGCGCGGCCCTGCGATACCCGGCGTTCCGCACCCTGTGGATCGGCATGTTCCTGTCCAGCGTGGGCACGTGGATGCAGACCGTGGTCCTGCCCGCGTATGTCGCCACGCGCACCAACTCGGGATCGTGGGTCGGGCTGTTCATCTTCGCCCAGCTGGGGCCGTTGCTGCTGCTGTCGATCCTCGCCGGGGCGCTGGCCGAACGGTTCCCGCGCCGCATCTGGCTGACGGTGATGCAAGCGGTGCAGGGGGTGATGGCCGTGGTGATCGCCTGGCAGGTCAGCGTGGACGCCAGCCTGTGGGCGATCTTCGGTGCCCAGCTGGCCAGCGGGGTGGCCAACGCGTTCAACGCGCCGGCGATGCAGGCGACCCTGCCGAACATGGTCGACCGGCGCGACCTCGGCGGCGTCGTCAGCCTGAACTCGGTGATGATCAACGGCACCCGCGTCCTCGGCCCGGTCCTGGCGGCGCTGCTCGTCCACTTCGGCGCCACCACGCCGCAGCTCTTCCTGCTCAA
>CAZMHG010000577.1:0-2340 GCA_964565975.1 uncultured Ilumatobacteraceae bacterium
ACCGGTCGCATCGGCAGTTGTCCCGCAACCACTCCGCCGGGAGGGTGCAGGTGTGGCCGTCACTGTTGACGGCCACACCCTGCCCGACCACCTCGGCGCGTTGAATCGGCTCAGTCGGCAGCATCGGTCCGATCATATGTTCACCGCCGATCCGTTCAGCGCAGGCGAGACCTCGGCGACGGACACAGGAACGGGCGGGATCAGCGCCGCTCTGGGACGACCAGCGCGCGGCGCAGGAACGCCAGCTGGTGGAGCAGCAGATGTTCGGCGACGACCTCCTGCGGGGTCATGTGCGTGACACCGACGAGCGGCAGCACCTCGTGCGGTCGACCGGCGGCGAGCAGCGCCTGGGACAGCTGCAAGGTGTG
Source organism: uncultured Ilumatobacteraceae bacterium (assembly GCA_964565975.1). Classification (GTDB taxonomy): domain Bacteria; phylum Actinomycetota; class Acidimicrobiia; order Acidimicrobiales; family Ilumatobacteraceae; genus JAKOUY01. The sequence goes on from CAZMHG010000577.1 coordinate 369, forward strand.
CGCGGCGACGACGTTGTCGTCGGCCAGCCCGTGGATCAGCAGCAGGGGCCTGGTCAGTTCGTCGGCCATCGCCAGCAGCGAGGTCGCCGCGTACGGCGTGGCGTCGGCAAACGGGTCGCCGAGGTAGCGCTCGGTGTAGTGCGTGTCGTACAGGCGCCAGTCGGTGACCGGCGCGCCGGCGATCGCCGCGTGGAACACGTCTGGGCGGCGCAGCACGGCCAGGGCGGCGAGATAGCCGCCGAAGCTCCAGCCGCGGATCGCGACTCGTGACAGGTCGAGCGGGGCGCGCTGCGCCGCGTCGTGCAGCGCGTCGACCTGATCGTCGAGCACCGGCGTGGCCAGGTCGTGATACACGGCTCGCTCGAACTCGGTGCCGCGGCCCGGTGTGCCCCGCCCGTCGATCACGACCACGGCGAAACCCTGGTCGGCGAACCACTGCGGCGGGGCGAAGGCGTTGCGCGAGCGCACCACGCGTTGGGCGTGCGGGCCACCGTACGGGTCGAGCAGCACGGGAAGTGGCGAGCCGTCGTGGTCGTGGGGCAGCAGCACCGCGGTCGCCAGCGAGCGCCCGCCGCCGAACTCGATGGTCACGTTCGGGCGCACCAGCGGGCGCTCGGCGAACGAGGCGATCACGTGGGCCGACGGGCCCCCCGCCGCGCCGGACCGCGTCGCCGGGGCGTCGGCCGCACGACGCGTACCGGGATCGGGCGGCGCGGTCAGCGGGGTGGACGCCGCGCTGCGCAGCTCGTGGCTGACGGTCGTGGTCACGTCGTTGTCCAGCGTGGCGCGGCGGATCACGGTCGTCGCCCCGCCGGTGGATGCACTGTGGAGGCCGTCGCCGAGCGCCGACGTCAGGCACGTCAGCTCGCCGGCCTGCCAGCGGTGGACGTGGGTGACCGTCGGGTCGTCGAGGCCGTTGGCGACGAACGTGATCGTGCCTGCCGCGGCGGCGACGATCGAGCGCACCTGCAGGCTGGGCGGCGTGATCGCCTGCCCGTCGAGCAGGATCCGCCGGGCCCCACCGCGGTCCGCGCAGACCACCAGCTGGCCGCCGTCGACGTGCGGATCGAGCATCGTCGGCGAGCCCGGCACCAACTCGACCCACCGCTCGTCGCGGTCCTCGAACATCGGCGCCACGTCACCGGTCGCCGGGTTGGCCTCGAGCACCGCGACCCGCCGCTGATCCCGCGACTGCACCGTGACGAGCAGGCGCTCGTCGTCGGCCCACGACACGTCACACAGGTACGGAAAGGCCTCGGCATCCCACTCGATCTCGAGCGCGCCGCCCTCCAACCCGAGGACGTGGAGGGTGACGACCGCGTTCTCCGTCCCCGCCGCCGGGTAGCGGATCTCGGCAGGCGACTGAGCCGGCTCGGCAGGGTTGCCGATGTACCACCGCTGGACCGGCGACACGTCGACCCGGCAGGCGGCGATGAACTGCGAGTTCGGGCTCCACCAGTAGCCACGCAACCGGCCCATCTCCTCGGCGGCGACGAACTCGGCCGAGCCCCATGACACGTCGGGGTCGTCCTCGCCGGCCAGCTCCCAGCTGGTCCCGTCGGGCTCGGCGATGCGCAGCGACCGTTCGCTGACGTACGCCACGCGGCTGGCGTCGGGCGCCGGCCGCGGATCGACCGCGCTCCCCGCCGCGTCGGTCGCCAACACGCGAGTCGTGGCGTCGAACAGACCCACGCTGTGCACACGCCCGCCGAGGGTGAACGCAGCGACCGTGACGGCGCGGTCGGTCGCGTATCCGGTGATGCCCGACGCCCCCTCGCGCAGCCGTTCGCGCCGGGCGCGCTCGGCGCCCGGCAGGGTGTCGTCGTCGTTCAGTTCCCCGAGTGCCAGCGGGTCGGCGACGAGCCGCTCCTCACCCGTTTCGGCGTTGACCACCCACAGGCAGTTGACCGGATCGTCGCCCCCGCGGCTGCGGGCGAAGACGACCCGATTGCCGTCCGGAGAGACGACCACG
>CAZMHG010000578.1:0-2339 GCA_964565975.1 uncultured Ilumatobacteraceae bacterium
CTTGCAGGGCGGGCCGATGACGTCGATCTACAACGCCTCGAAGCACGCCGTGGTCGGCATCGGCAAGTCGTTGGCCCTCGCAGTGGGCGCCGCCGGCATCCGCGTCAACGTGCTCTGCCCCGGCGCCGTCGACAGCCGGATGATGCGGTCGCTCGAAGACAGCATCGGCGGGGCGTCGGGCGTCACCGGCGCCGACATCAAGACCGGGATCGAGACGATGACCGCCCTCGGCCGCTACGCCAGCCCGACCGAGATCGCCGACACGGCCGCGTGGATCCTCAGCGACGAAGTCCCGTACTGCCACGGTGAGACCTTCACCGTGGGCGGCGGGATGATGGCCTGACCGGGCGACCCACCGACTGGCCGAGCATCTCGGCGAACGCTGCCGCCGCGCCGTGCGGCGCCGACTCGGCGCGGCGGATCAGTGCCAGCCGGCGGTACAGCAACGGCGGTCCTGGCACCTGGGCAAGTCCCGCGCCTGCGATGTCCTTGGGCAGCGCACACCAGCCGACGCCGAGGCGGACCATCTGGCGCAGCACGTCCGGGTTCGACGACTCGGCGACGATCACGACGTCGGCACCTCTGGCAGCGAGCGCACGCTCGATCAGCCGCCGGCTCTGCGACCCGGCCGGGTAGGCGACCCACGGACCCCACGCGCCGGGCGGGCGGCGGGCCAGCGCCCGAGTCGGCGCGTAGACGTGCACCGGTTCGTCGAGCAGCGGGGTGACGTGGAACCTGCCGAGCTTCTCGTCGACGACGGCGTTGGGCACCACGACGACGGCGAGGTCCAACTCCCCGGCGGCGACGCGCTGGGCCAGGCCGACCGACGGTTCGACGACGAGCGTCGTGTCCACGTCGGGATGCCGGGCGCGGAACTCGGCCAGCGGCTCGCTCAGCGCCCCGAGCGCAGCCGTGTCGATCATGCCGACGCGCAACGTGCCGCGGCTGCCCGCTTCCAACTGCGCGAGGTGCCGATCCAGATCGGCGACCGAAGCGATGACCACCTCGGCCATCGCCAGGACGGCGGGCAGCGCCGCAGTGGGAGTGCGCTGGCGCGTCGTGCGGGTGAACAGGGTCACCCCGAGCCGCCGCTCGACCTCGGCGACGCCCTGCGAGAGCGCCGGCTGCGACACGCCCAGCCGCCGTGCCGCCTCGGTCCAGGTGCCGGCCCGAGCGGCCTCGCGGACGTACAGCAACTGGTGGACCGAGACGTTCGGGAGGTCGAACTTCGGTGTCGGGGCAGCCATAGCACAAGCTTATGAAAAATGTGTTTGTCTCATGTGTTGGTTTGCCCCAGTCTGACGGCATGACCGTTACCCCTGTCACCCCCGCACGCGGCAAGCTCGGCATCCTCACCCCAGGCATGGGCGCCGTCGCCTCGACGTTCTACGCCGGTGTGCTCGCCGCCCGCCAGGGCCTGCAGCGGCCGATCGGCTCCCTGTCGCAGATGGGCCATCTCACGATGGACGACGGCACCGAACAGCCGATCTCGCACGCCGTCTCGTTGGCCACGCTCGACGACATCGTCTTCGGCGGGTGGGACCCGATCAGCCCCAACGCGCTCGAAGCGGCACGCACCGCTGGCGTGCTGACCAACGACGACCTCGCGCCGCTGAGCAAGGAGCTGGAAGGCATCGTGGCGATGGACGCCGTGTTCGACCAGCGCTGGGTGTCACGCCTGGAGGGCACACGGGTCAAGTCGGCCGAGACGCTGTACGACATGGCCCTGCAGGTGATCGACGACATCGAGCGGTTCCGCGTCGACAACGACCTCGACCGTGTGGTGATGGTGTGGTGCGGCTCGACCGAGGCGTACCACGAGGCGAGTGCGGTCCACGAGAGCGTCGCCTCGTTCGAGGCCGGGCTGAAGCTGAACGACGAGAACATCTCGCCCAGCCAGGTGTACGCCTACGCCGCGCTCGTCAGCGGCGTGCCCTTCGCCAACGGCGCACCCAACCTGACCGTCGACCTGCCGTGCATGATCGAGCTGGCGACCGAGCGCGGTGTGCCGATCTGTGGCAAGGACTTCAAGACCGGCCAGACGTTGATGAAGACGATCCTCGCGCCAGGCCTGAAGACGCGCCTGCTGGGCGTGCGCGGCTGGTACTCGACGAACATCCTCGGCAACCGCGACGGCGAGGTGCTCGACGACCCGGCCAACTTCCGCTCCAAGGAGGTCTCCAAGCTGGGCGTGCTGGACACGATCTTCGAGCCCGAGCGCTATCCCGAGCTGTACGGCGAGGTCGATCACGTGGTGCGGATCAACTACTACCCGCCGCGTGGTGACAACAAGGAGGGGTGGGACAACATCGACATCTTCGGGTGGATGGGCTACCCGA
>CAZMHG010000579.1:0-2338 GCA_964565975.1 uncultured Ilumatobacteraceae bacterium
GGAGTTCCACGAGACGCAGTTCGCCCGCCGCGGCGGCACGTTCCACATGGCCCAGCTGTGGGTCAACCTGCCGGCCAAGCACAAGATGGACCCGCCGCGCTACCAGGGCCTGACCGCCGGCGAGATGACCAAGGTCGCCCTGCCGGGCGGCGGTGTCGTCACCCTGATCGCCGGCTCGTTCGGCGACGGTCCCGACGCGGTCAGTGGCCCGGCGATGACGTTCTCGCCGGTCGAGCTGTGGGACGTCGATCTGGGCGCCGGTGAGCAGGCCGACCTTCCCATCCCGGTCGGGCACAACGCCAGCCTGTTCACGCTGTCCGGTTCGCTGCACACCGCCGATCGCGACGTGGCCGAGCATCATCTGGCCGTGTTCGACCGTTCGGGTGAGCACCTGTCCGTCACGGCAGGGGTGTCGGGCGTGCGGTTCCTGGTGATGGCCGGCGAGCCGATCGACGAACCGATCGCTAGCTACGGCCCGTTCGTGATGAACACCCGCGAGGAGATCGTCCAGGCAATCGACGACTTCAACTCCGGGAAGTTCGGCCACCTCGAGTGACCGGCATGGGCACCAGCCCCAACGACCACCGCCGCCTACGCACGGCGGTGGTCGTCGCACTGGTCGCCGCGCTGGCTTCGATCGTCGTCTCCGGCGCGACGGTTCGCCGGCCCGCGCCGACGAGCAGCACCAGCCCCGACACCGCCGATGCCAACCAGAGCACGCCGGCGTCGGTCGTCCTGCCGGTGGGCGTCACGGTCACGAGCATGTCGTGGCCCGATGCCCGCCACGGCTGGGTGGTCGGATCCACCGGCGCAGGGGTGCCGGTCGTCCAGCGCACCACGGACGGCGGCGCCTCGTGGACCGACGCGACCGCCCAGGTCGGTAACGAGGCGTGGACCCAGGTCCTGTTCGCCGGCCCGCTCGACGGTTGGCTGATCGGCGACGTTCTCGCGTCCACGCACGACGGGGGCACCACGTGGCACACGCTCGACCTCGGGTCGGGACAGCCACGTGTGTACTCGGCAGCGCTCGCCGCCGGCAAGGTCCTCGTGGTCACCTCGTTGGGGGACGGCCTGAGCGTCGACGTCGCCTCGGCACCGGTCACCTCCGACACGTTCACGATGGCCGGGCTGAAGCTGTCGCTGATGACCGCGGGCGGCGCCGAGCCGCGGCCGGTCATCACCGCCGGGGGCCGCTACGCAGCGGTGATCTACAACAACCGCACCTTCGAGCGCGCCGCCCAGATCGTCGACGGTGCGTGGACCTCGTGGACCCCGCCGTGCGAGGCACCCGTCGGCCACGACCTGGTCTACGCCGCGCTGTCGGCCGACGGCAGCCACCTGGCGATGATCTGCGCGACGTCGCAGTTCTTCAGCCCGCCGTACACCATTCGTGCCCTCGATCACTCGGTGGACCGGATGACCCCGCTGCCCGAAGGCACGGGCGGGCAGATCTTCGACTTCACCGCGGTCACCGCGCAGGGGTCGATGCTCGCGGTCTACGGCGACAAGGTCGCCGTCTCGTTCGACGCCGGGCACACGTGGGCGATCACCCATCGCTTCGACCAGGCCGATGCCGGCCGGGCACACGCCGAGGTGCCCGGTGTCGGCTACGTGATCAGCACCGGCCCGGGCGTCGGCATCGTCACCGCCGACGGCGGATACACCTGGACGGCGCTGATCGACGGCGCCAAGCTCTGATCCGTTGTCGATCCCCGCGGCGGCCGCGACCGCGGATCTGCGTCAGGCGTTGATCTTCAGCTCGGGGCTGAACTTGCGCTTCGGCTTCAGCTCGGTGGCGATGCGCCGGGCGATCTCGTGGAACGCACGGCCGGCTTCGCTGTCGGGTGCGGTGGCGGCAATCGGGCGGCCGTCGTCGCCGCCCTGGCGCAGTTCGGGCACGAGCGGCAGCTTGCCGAGCAGCGGCACGCCGACCGAGTCGGCCAGCTCCTGGCCGCCGCCAGCGCCGAACAGCTCGTAGCGCTTGCCGTCGTCGCCGGTGAACCAGCTCATGTTCTCGATCACACCGCGCACCGGCAGGTTGACCTTGGCAGCCATCGCCGCGGACAGCGCCGCGACCTTCTGAGCGGCGGGCTGCGGCGTGGTGACCACGTAGACCTCGCCGCGCGGCAGGTACTGCGACAGCGACAGGGCGATGTCGCCCGTGCCGGGCGGCATGTCGACCAGCAGGAAGTCGGGCTCGTCCCAGAACACGTCGGCGAGGAACTGCTCGAGCGCTTTGTGCAGCATCGGACCGCGCCAGATCACGGCCTGGCCGTCCGGAACGAAGTAGCCGATCGAGATGCACCTCACGCCGTAGTTGTCGGGCTGGATCAGCATC
>CAZMHG010000580.1:0-399 GCA_964565975.1 uncultured Ilumatobacteraceae bacterium
CAGCGCGGCCGACGCGTCTTCCATCGCTCTGCGGATCCTGGCCTTGTGCCGCGCCGGGACGACGAGGTGGGCGACCACCTCGGTGCGGCTGGAGGTGATACCGCCGGCCCGGAAGAAGCGGCGTTGCACGCTGCCCACGACCAGCAGACCGTCCCCGGCGGCGAGCGCGGGAACCTCGCCGCCGACGCGGACGGGGACCGTCGCACGGGTTCCATCGTCGAGCAGGGTGGTGACCTGCAGATCGGTGACAGCGGCACCGCTTGGGAGGACGTGGTGCACGGGCTCGCTGGAGAGCGTGCCGGCAAGCACGGTGTGGTTCATCTTCGGACTTCTCCTTGTTGTCGTGACATGGGGAAGTCGGGTCTGTTCTACTCCACCGGTGTGACGGAGTGGCCGCCA
>CAZMHG010000580.1:409-2338 GCA_964565975.1 uncultured Ilumatobacteraceae bacterium
GAGTGCGCTGATCCGCTGGCTGACGTCGACGAAGTTCGGGTCGATCGAGCGAACCAGCTGGAAGAACCGCCTGGCGTTGATCACGTCCCCCAGACGGTCGTACAGGTCGCCGATCACGTACCACTGCCGGAGGTGGTGATCGCGGACCTTCTTGGGTGCGGTCGACGACTTGAGCATCAGGCGCAGCGCGCCCCGGACATCGCCCCGGTCGGCAAGGGCGCCGGCGGCGACGATCCGGCCCTCGGCCATCAGCGCGTGGTCGGGTGAGGCAGCGCGCAGTTCGTCCCACGCGGCCAGCGCGTCGTCGTAACGCCGCAAGGCCCGATAACAGTCGGCCAGGACGGCGAGGTGCCGGACCGAACCGTCCAGCTGGCGAGCCTGCTCGAGCGCCACCGCGGCGCGCTGCCACTGACCGAGCCGATACGACGCCAGACCGACGATCTCGTGCCCGAAGGCGACGTCAGGAAGGTCGCGCACGACCGATGCGACCATACGCCGAGCCTCTTCGTAGCGGCCGCGATCGAGCGCCTCGGCGCCAGAGGACAGCCGCTCCTGGTAGCGCTCGGCGCGCCCCGGCGCGGCCGCGTCGGTGACCGCTTCGAGGACGTCGGAAGACACCGCACGAGGCTGGCGCAACTGCGCCGACCCGGCCCGCGCCGGTACTGCCTCGGACATCGCACGAGCCGACGCAGATTGCGCAGCGCCGCGCACCGATCCCTCGTCGATCCACTGCTCGGCGACCCACGGGGCCGGGGGCTCGGCCGGAGCACGCTCTGGTCGGGGGCCGCCGCGACGAGCACGCACTTCGGCGGCGCGTTGCTCGGCTGCGGTCAACGGGCGCTCGACGCGCCGCGGCGGAACGCGTCGGCCACCCTGCGGGCCGCGCTGGCGGCCATCAGCGCCGCCGCGTTCGCCGCCCCGGGATGCCGCTTCGCCGGCCTCGCGGCGAGCGGCAGACGGAGCCCAGGTGCCTCCCGTCGCGGACCGAGCAGCGCCCTCTCGGCCGCCGTACCGCGCACCACCAGACCGGGAGCCACCACCAGACCGAGACCCAGCACCAGACCCGGTACCGGCACCAGCAGACCGAGAACCGCCAGCAGACCGAGAACCGCCACCGAACCGAGAACCAGCACCAGACCGCGCACCACCAGCAGACCGCGCACCACCAGCAGACCGCGCACCACCACCGAATCGCGAACTAGAACCAGCAGACCGGGAACCACCAGCAGACCGCGCACCACCACCGAACCTCGGCCCGTCGGCGCGCCGCTGCGGACGGTCGCCGCCGTCGCCACGCGGGCGATCCTCGTGCCGCGTCGCCGGAAACCCGGGGTCGGTGCGATCCCGCGGCTCGCTGGTCCGCTCGCCCGATGCCGAACCGTTCCGCCGGGCCGATGGTGCCGCGTCCCGGTCCCGCGAGGACGAGCGACCACCCGAGTCGGCAGAACGTTGCCACTGCCGCGGTGGGCGCTGCCCGTCGCTGCGGACGGCAGCGTCTCGGCCCACTGGCCCAGAACCCGACGTCGCGCCTCGGCCGGACTGGCGTGGGTCGCGCCGAGGTGAGCCGCCGCGGGGTGCCGATGTGCGTGATCTGCCCGCCCCATCCGGGGTCCGTGCGAATCTGGCGTCCGATCCGGACGACGCGGACGAGCGGCCCGGCCGAGGCGCGTCGGATCCCGATCGAGAAACGCGGCGACGCTCGTCCCCTTCGCGTGACGCGCCGGAGCCGCCGTATCGGGGCGTCCTGTCGCCACGGGCCGACGAACCCGGACGGTCGCCCGACCGGCGAGTCTCGCCGTCGTTACGGGCCGGGCCCCGGCCGCGCGTGTCGGACGAACGACCACCGCCGGTGGGCCGCCCGTCGGCGCTCGCGCGGCGTGGCGACCGAGATCCCGCCGCCGGTGTGCGTGGTGCGGGTCGGTCAGCGGA
>CAZMHG010000581.1:0-2335 GCA_964565975.1 uncultured Ilumatobacteraceae bacterium
GCCCCAGCCGGCGACCGAGGTTGTGGCACTCGGTGACCATCGACGGCCGGCCGGCGAAGGTGCGCAGCCGTTCGTCCAGCTCGGACCGGAAGGCCTGGTCGGCCCAGGCCTCGCGGAACGCGGCCTCGAGCTCTTGGCATGCCGGGACCAGCGTCTCGGGCACGTAGCGACCACCGAACTCGCCGAACCGGCCGGTGGCCGACGGCTCGGCCATGATCGACATCTGTTGCTCCTCGTTCTCCGACGTGTGCACGGACCCCTCAGTACTCGTCGTCGGCCCAGTCGTAGGGCAGCTCGTCAGGACCCTGATGGGCGACCGGCGCGGCAGCGCGGGCCCGCTGGATGAACGCCTTGACCTTCAGCGGGTCCTTGCGTCCCGGGCTCTTCTCGACGCCCGAGGACACGTCCACGCCCCACGGCTGGACACGCTCGATGGCGTTGGCCACGTTGTCCGGGTCCAGCCCGCCGGCCAGGATCAGCCGCTCGAGCAGCACCAGATCGGTGCCGAACTGATTGGCCCGACGGGCGTCCGGTGAGCCGGCGGCGACCGCCTTGATCACCCACTTGCAGCGCTCGGCGACGGACGTGACCATCGCCGGTGTCTCGCGACCGTGCAGCTGGGCCGCCTTCAGGCCGGCGCGTTGCGTGGTCTCGATCACCCGGTCCGGGTGCTCGTCGCGGAACACGCCGACCGTGAGGATCTCGGGGGGCAAGCGGCGGGTGATGTCGTAGACCCTCGCCGCGGCGATCTGCCGAGGCGACGGGGCGAACACGAAACCTACGGCGTCGGCACCCATCGCGACGGCGAACAGGGCGTCGTCCTCGTTGGTGATTCCGCAGATCTTGACGAACATCGCCCACTGACAGTACTGGCGACAGCGCCGCAGCCCACGGTCTGCCGTGTGGCGCCCGGCCGGTGGGTCAGGGGCAGCGCAGGGCGCGCACCGCTGCTGCCGGGTTGTCGGCAGTGACCAGCGACTCGCCGACCAGCACGGCGTCGTAGCCCGCGGCACGCAGGCGCTGGGCGTCGTGCGGCCCGCGCACGCCGCTCTCGGCGACGCGCACGGCATCACCAGGGATCAACGCACCGATGCGTTCGGCGCGGGCGTGGTCGACCTGGAAGGTGACCAGGTCTCGCTGGTTGACACCGATCAAGCGGGCACGCACCGCGACGGCACGTTCCAGCTCGGCCTCGTCGTGGATCTCGACCAAGACCTGCAGCCCGACCCCGGTCGCCACGGCGTGGAAGTCGGCCAGCTCGGCGTCGTCCAGCGCCGCGGCGATCAGCAGCACGCAGTCCGCGCCCATCAGGCGCGCGTCGAGGACGTCGTTGACGCTGACCGTGAAGTCCTTGCGCAGCACGGGGACGGCGACGGCGTCCCGCGCCGCGCGCAGGTCGTCGATCGACCCGCCGAAGTGCTCGGCATCGGTGAGCACCGACAGGCATGACGCCCCGCCGGCGACGTAGGAACGGGCGATCGTCGCCGGGTCGAGGCCGGTGTTCAGCGCACCCTTGCTCGGCGAACGACGCTTGATCTCGCTGATCACCGTGAGCGTCGCGTCCCGCAACGCACCGGCGAAGTCGCGGGCCGCGGGCATCGCCGACGCCTCCTCGCGCAACGCCTCGGTCGACCGGGCATCCTGGGCAGCGACCTCGCGGTGGCGGGCCAGGATCTTGTCGAGATACGTGGCCATGAGCGGCTAGAAGCCCAGCTTGGCGCTGATCACCGCGGGCACGTCGGCGACGGCGACGCGCTCCTGGGTCATCGAGTCCCGCTCGCGGATGGTGACCGCGCCGTCCTCCAGCGAGTCGAAGTCGACCGTGACGCACAGCGGCGTGCCGACCTCGTCCTGGCGGCGGTACCGGCGACCGATCGCCTGGGTCTCGTCGTAGTCGCAGAAGTAGCGGTCGGACAGCGTCGCGTACAGCTGGCGGGCCAGCGGCGTGAGCGTCTCCTTCTTGCTCAGCGGGAGCACGGCCACCTTGTACGGGGCGAGGCGCGGGTGCAGCCGGAGCACGGTCCGCGTCTCGTCGTTGACCTGCTCCTCGTCGTACGCGGCGAGGAGGAACATCGCGAACAGGCGAGTGACGCCGACGGCCGGCTCGATGACGTGCGGCCGGTAGCGGGTGTTGGTCGCCTGATCGAAGTAGTCCAACTTCTCGCCGCTGGCGTCGGCGTGCTGGGTGAGGTCGTAGTCGCCGCGGTGGGCGACACCCTCGAGCTCGTCGAAGCCCCACGGGAACTTGAACTCGATGTCGGACGTGCCCGACGAGTAGTGCGACAGCTCGTCGGGGTCGTGCTCGCGGAGGCGCAACAGCTCGTCGGGTACGCCC
>CAZMHG010000582.1:0-2328 GCA_964565975.1 uncultured Ilumatobacteraceae bacterium
GAACTGGGTCTGGTTGGCTGCCTCGCGTCGGTAGTCCAACTCCTCCAGCAGGCGCGCTTTGATCTCGCCGACCATCTCGTCGGGGTCCAGCCCACCGAAGCCCTGCCGGAGCAGCGCCCCGAGCACGTCGGCGTTGCGCAGATCGGCTTCGATCGAGCGGTCAACCCCGGGGTACTGGACCTTGACGGCGACGGCGACCTCGGCGCCCGTCGCGGGGTCGCGCCACAGCGCGCGGTGCACCTGACCGATGCTCGCCGCGGCGATCGGCTGCGGATCCCACTCGACGAACAGCTCCTCGGGTGCCGCGCCAAGCTCGTCGCGGAGCACACCCGCGGCCAGGTCCGCGCTCATCGGTGGGGCGTTGCGCTGCAGCTCCGCCAACGCCGCACGCATCGGGGCGGGCAGGCTCTCGTCCACGTAGCTGGCCATCTGGCCGAGCTTCATCAACGCGCCCTTCATCGATCCCAGGCGTTCGGCGACGGCCTCGGCGGTACGCAGCTCCCGCGCCGCGTCCAGCTCGATGCGCCGCTCCGCGGTGGCGAACAGCTTGCGCGCCGCGGTCGTCGCGTAGGTCGCGCCGACGCGCGCGCCGAGGCCTGCCAGAGCCAGGTTCCGCCGCGTGCGGTGGTTCCTGGAGCGTTGCAGCGCTGCCGTTGCCGCTGCGACGATGCCCAATCCGGCGAGGCGTCGCCATCTCAATGGGCGCTCCGGGCCTGGGCTGGCGGCTGGATTCATGACATGCCAACTCTCGCCTGCGACGCCCTGCCGGTCCAACTGCCCGGTCGACGTCGGACTCGACCCACTCGATGGTGGCGAGAGACTTGACTCAATCAGTATACTGGCAGGGTGGTAGGCGGCCACCACGCTGTCACGCAGTCCACGTCCGAACATCCCGGAAGCCTGTGATCATGAAGTCCTCACGTCTTCATCGTGCGACGTTGATCGTCGCCCCCGCGCTGGTCGTGATCGGCCTGGCAGGCCCACAGCTCGCGGCGCAGGCCGCCGGCCTGTCCACGGTACGTGCGTCGGCGTCGACCGCCGCGACGACACCGGCCACGTCGGCGTCGACCACTCCGGCGGCGACCGCGCCGACCACAGCGCCGACGACACCACCGACGACACCCCCGACCACGCCGGCGGCGACGACGACGCCCGCGGCCACGACCACACCACCGCCGACCACACCGCCGCCGACCACACCGGCCAGTACCTCCAGCACCGTCCACCAGGTCACGACCACCACGACTGGGGCCACGACCACGACGGTCGGCATCTCGCCGGTCGACATCCCCGACGATCCGGTGCCGCTGTGCGCCGGCACCACGACAACGCCCTACAACCACGGTGCCGGGAACAGCACGCCAGCGGCCGGCTCGATCGTGATGCCCGAGCCGTACCTCAGCCACTACCTGAACGACGGCGTCGTCACGATCTACAACAACATGGGCGAGCTGACCATGGGCGGGGTCCCGCACGGCGCGCCGGTGTGTTCGGTCCGTCGGGTCAACGGCAACCCGGTCGCCACCTGGCTGTTCTGCACGAACGAGCAGCGCAGCGCGTGCAACAACGTGGCCGGGATGTTCGCCAGCGGCCCGAACGGCGACCTGACCGAGCTGGAGCAGGCCCAGGCGGCGGCGGTGCTGGTGAATGCCGACGTGAGCACCTCGCTGGGGCGGGCCAAGGCCCAACTCCAGGTGTGGTGCATCACCGAGCGCGTCCCAGCGGGCACCGAGTTCACCAACGGGTTGAACTACTTCAACCTGGATCGCAACTTCGACGGCACGTTCAGCGCCGCCGACGCGGTCTGCGATGCCCGGCCAGCGGTCTCCTCCGACACGCCGTCGGCATCGGTCACGACCACCACGCCGACCATCCAGCCGGGTGGGACCGCCAGGTTCGAACTGGACACCAACGTCATCGGTGACCACACGGTCACGGTGTCGCCGGGCACGTTGGCCCTGTGCGACGGCTCCAGTGGGGCGACGCTGGCGGGATCGACGCTGACCACGACGCAAGCAGGTGTCGTCGCCCTCTGCGTGACCGGTCCGTTCAACGTCGGCGACCACATCCAACTCGACGTCACCGCCGACGTCCCGCAGATCGGTGCCGGGAACCTGCATTGGGTCTGGAACGGCAGTTCCAACTGCCAGGTGTTTCTGAACGCAACGGGCTCGTTCGTGTCGATCGACGCCCATGGTGCCGCTGACGTGGTGGACACCACCACGACGACGACGAGCACGACCGAGGCGCCGACGACGACGACGAGCACGACTGAGGCGCCGACGACGACGACGAGCACGACTGAGGCGCCGACGACGACGACGAGCA
>CAZMHG010000583.1:0-2323 GCA_964565975.1 uncultured Ilumatobacteraceae bacterium
ACACCAGCGACTTCGTCGAGCCCCAGCAGATCGGCGCCGCGTCGTCACAGATGGTGCTGCTCTACGGGATCGGCGCGCTGGTCGGCCCGATCGCCGGCTCGGCGATGATGCACCAGCTCGGGCCGCGTGGGTACCCGTGGTCGATGATCGTGATGCACCTGCTGGTCGCCGTGTTCTTCGTCTACCGGATGTTCGCCTCGCGGTCGCCGATCGCCAAGACGTCGTGGGCCGACGCGTCGATCTCGACGCGCGCCTTCTTCGTGCCGGCCAACGTGGTGTGGATGTCGCGCCGGCTCCACCGTCGGGTGCGCGACCGCTGACCGCAGTTCGGCGGCCGCTGGCCGCAGGCCGCTGGCCAATGGCCGGGGCGCCGGCCCCGGCTATTGGCTCGCTTGCTGCTCCAGCGCGGCGACCACGACGGCCGTCTTGCCGATGGGGAAGTCGCCGACGCTGTCGCCCAACTCGGCCCAGATCGGCGAACTCGACGAGATCGCCAGGATCACCAGCAGGTGCTTGTCGGGTGTCGAGTACACGTTCAGGGTGCCGCCCTCGATGCCCGAGTCCGGCGAGCCGACGAGCGTGAAGTCGTCGGCTGGCAGGGTCGCGCTGTAGGCCGCCAGTGCGGCATCGGCGTCGAGCGACGTCGGGCGAACCTCGGCGTAGGCCTGCGACGGGCCGGCGCCGAGCGAATCGCGGAAGCCCGCCGCCTCGACCGCGGCGTCGATCCCGGTCGGCACGGGCAACGAGTCCCACCAGTCCGGCTTGGCGACCTCGGCGTCGGCCGCGCACACCGTGCCGGCTGCCGGCAGGGTGAGGTCGGCGAGCAGCGCAGCCTCGATCTTGGTCACGCAGGTGTTCTCCAGCAGCTGGCCGTGCCCGGGCGAGTTGGACGTCACCAACCGGGCGTTCGGGCCGAGCTCGCCGACCATCTTCTGTGCCCAGCGGATGGGTGTCGCCGGGTCGCTGGTGCCGCCGACGACGACGATCGGCCCGGCGCCGCTGTAGCTCACCGAGGCGATCGCCGCCGCGCCGGGCGTCAGCAGCGGGCACGACGACGTGGTCTCGCGGCGCAGGTCGTCGAGGGTCGTGTTGCGCGCCAGGCGCGGCGCCTGCCGCTTCATCTCGGCGAGCAGCGCAGCCGGATCGGACGGCGCCTCGTCGACGAAGCCGCTGGCGCAACGGATCACCGGACCGGACTGATGGATCGACGCGTACGTGCCGTCCTTGTCGCGCTGGTTGTAGTCGTCGGCCATGGCGAGCAACGCGGTGGCGTCGCCGGCCTCGGTCTTGGCCAGCGCCGACGCCAGCGCCGGCCACGACGACTTGGAGTACAGCGCCTCGGTCGTGGCGGTCTCCATCACCACCTGGTTGACCTCACGCGCCGCGGCGCCGGTGCCGACGGTCATCGGGGTGGCGTCGAGCTTGGCCAGCAAGGCATCCCAGCGCGCCCCGACGTCGGTGGCGTGGTAGGCGCACGACGCCTGCTGCTGGCACCACGCCGCCCAGTCGTCGAAGGCGTGCTCGAAACCGACGAGTTGGGTGAGCACCTGCTGCTCGGGCGTGTCGCCGTTGGGCTCGAAGGCGCTGTCCAGGACCATGCCGCGGACCTTGTCGGGGAACATCGTCGCGTACACCGCGCCGAGGTACGTGCCGTAGGAGATGCCGAGGAACGACAGCTGG
Organism: uncultured Ilumatobacteraceae bacterium; assembly: GCA_964565975.1. Taxonomy (GTDB): domain Bacteria; phylum Actinomycetota; class Acidimicrobiia; order Acidimicrobiales; family Ilumatobacteraceae; genus JAKOUY01. The sequence goes on from CAZMHG010000583.1 coordinate 1,681, forward strand.
GCATCGCCGAGCGCGGCACGGATCGAGTCCATGTCCCGGGCCGTGTTCGCCGTGGAGTAGTACTTCAGCGTCTCGCCGTACTTCTTGGTGCACGCCGCGGCGAAGTTCTTGTCCTCGTCGTCGAGGGCAGCCTTCTCGGCCGGCGTGTCCGGCGTGTCGTCCAGGTAGCTGGTGGCGTCCAGGTAGGCGCCGTCGACGCAGGCGATGGCGCCGCTGCGGTCCACGCCGCGCGGGTCGAAGCCGATGACGTCGAAGTGCTCCAGGCCGAGCGCCTGCGCCAGGCCGTCGCCGTTGCGGGCGATCGGCTCGAAGCCCGAGCCCCCCGGCCCGCCGGGGTTGAACAGCACGGCGCCCTTGCGGCTGGCGGTGGCCGGGGTCAGCGATAGGGCGATCTGGATCGTGCCGGCGTCGGGGTGGTCGTAGTCCAGCGGCACGGTGAGCGCCGCGCACTCCGTGGTCGTGGCGAACGTCGTGGTCGGCGTGACCCACCGTGCGCAGCTTCCCCACGTGATCCGCTCGCCGAGGGCGACGACCGGCGTGGTGCCGGCGGTGGCCGTTCCGGGTGTCGAGGCCGGCGCCGTGCCGCTGCCCGCGGTTCCGGAGGTCGCGGTTCCGGACGTCACGGTTCCGGACGTCACGGTTC